>JAFAFP010000226.1 GCA_023423415.1 Pseudomonadota bacterium
TGCCCGCCGTCGATCCGATGCGCAGATACACCGGACCTGCCGACACCACGATGCGCAGGACATTCGGCTTGTTCTGATCGCCGGAGGCTACCGTTACACTCTGGCGAAGCCGGGCGCTGGACGTGGCCGTGGCGTTCAGTGTCAGCGTGGCGCCGCCCGTGGCCGTCGCAAAGCCGTCGCTGACATTGCTCCACGATCCCGTTGCAATCGCCGTGGACACCGCTGGAACCTGCTGGATCACGCCGTCGATCGACACCCGCATCTCGCCGGGAGACAGCAGCAGGATGTAGCTGGAGCCTGTTGTGCGCAGGAACCTCAACTGTCGGGTTTGTGCATCGCCCGGAATGCGCGCAAGAACCTCAACACCAGGCCGAAGGCCGAGAGGGCCAAGCACTTCAGGAACGAGGTTTTCGACCGGATGCTCGCCTGCGAGGCGGCTTTTTTCCAGGTCCACACGCGTCAGTGCCTTGGGATCGACACCGCCGGCATTGAGGGCGTACGCAAGTTCGTGTCTGCGGGCCATCAGTGGTACCTACGCAGACCGGCCGTGCCGATCGATCCCATGCGCGCGCGCGCGAAGTTGCCCAGAGGAATCCGCTGTGGATGCTGCTGGATGGCGTCCCGAAGTTTGGCGTCTGACAGCTTCTCTCGATAGACCGCTTCCAGCTTCTGCCGGATGTCGTTGGCGTTTAGCCGAACACGGCCCTTCGCCCCCTGCTCGATCGTGATCTCTGGGGAGACCGTGAGTGCAAGGTAGGCCGCCACTGCTTCGAGGAAATTCGCCGACCACTCGCCGGGATTGGTCGAATCCGCATCCCAAGCGACGTATTCCATCACCGCCGGCTCGGTGTTGGTGTAGACGGCATCCCGCAGAAACTGGTGTGGGCATTCCAGATCGTGGTTGGCGTCTCGCTTGATCCAGAGCTTGTGCAGGAAATCCTCGGGGAGGTTGAAGCCGTATTGCCAGCCGGCCATGTCCGGCGTGGATGGTGGCGTTGGATCAACCGCCGGCGGCAGAGAATAGCCCTCGATGATGTCGCTCTGCGTGTCACCGGGGATCGGTTCGGTCCCCCCGGTCAGCAGCACGCGGCGGCTTGCGAAGTTCCAAGCGCCCTGCTCCAGCACGTATTTCAGGCAGTGATCCCAGGACTGGTTCATGTGCCAGCGCAGCTTGTCCGCCTGGGACATCACCGGGACTGAACCGGCGAGCATCTGCCCCATGAATTCGAGAGCCCGTTGCATCACCGGCTGGCGATTGGCTGGGATTTGACCATTGGTCAGGAAGACCGCTTCAAATCCGTCAGCATCCTCAAGGGCAGAACGCATCTTGCCTTCGAGCATGCCGATCAGATCGCCGCCCGCGCGCGCCAGCTTCGGCGCCGTCAGCTGAGCCAAATAAAGCGCTGCACACCGCGTGAAATGTGGGGGCCAGTTTGCGGGGTCATAGTTGTCGGCGTGGTCAGAGATGTACTCGACCAGCGTCGTTGGTTCGAAGCCGTAGAAAGCCGCCGCGACCTCTGCATGATCGATTTGGTTCACAGCAGGCGCAGATGTTTTGATCCAGCACTTGCGCAGATAGTCTGCAGGCTTACTATACCTGTACGTATAAGGGGGGAATGAGTTGTCAGTTACACCCGTTAAGGTCGCGCGCCGACGTGCAAAGCCCCAATCCAACTTCGACAGCATGAACTCGATCGCGTGATCGAACGCGCCGTTGAGTTCTGCCAGCCTGATGTTGGCGTTGATGAGGTTCGCAAGCGGCTGGGAGCCGAGTTCGCGAAGTGATTCATTGAACAAAATCAGTTTAGTTGTGGCGGCCATTTCTCATCACCATCTTTCTCCAACATGAATCGGCAGGGCACGAATGACCGCTGATCAACATCGAGCACCGAAATCAGTGCTGTCTCCGTATAAGGACTTGCCGGATACGCAGTTTTGGCGTCGCGCTGTCTCGTCTCCAGCGCCATTGGACGTCGATCCGGTAACTCACGTTCCCTTCACGATCTCAAAGACAGACCGAGTTGCGACGGCAGGCAGCTGCTTTGCCCAACATATTGCGCGTACGCTCGTCACGCAGGGCTTCAACTACCTGGTTACCGAGCCAGGGCCAGCGGATGCTGGGTACGGTGTTTTCCCGGCGCGCTTCGGTAACATCTACACAACGCGCCAGCTCCTGCAGCTTTTTGAGCTTGCCTACGGACTACGATCGGCGGATCCGATTTGGCTGCGAAATGATGGCAAGTTCGTCGATTGCTTTCGACCACTGATTGACGACGGTGGCTTTTCTAACTCGGAACAACTCCTGGCCGACCGCCGCATTCATCTTGCGTCAGTGCGCAAGATGTTCGAGCGCTGCGATGTCTTTATCTTCACCCTCGGGCTGACAGAAGGCTGGACGTCAAAGAAGACGGGACTTGCCGTTCCGTTACCGCCCGGAGTGACCGCTATTCCCGTAAAGGAAGATGAATTCGCGTTCGTCAACTTCTCCGTTCTGGAGATGACGACCGATTTGAACGACTTCATCCAAAAGTTGCGCATCGTGAACCCTTCGGTGCGCGTCATATTGACGGTATCTCCGGTCCCGCTTATCGCGACCTATGAGAGCCGCCACGTTCTCGTCTCTACAATCTACAGCAAGTCCGCGCTGCGGGTCGTCGCCGAGGAAATCACTCGTTCCGTGCGGGACGTCGCCTACTTCCCCTCGTACGAAGTGATCACAGGACCTCACCACGCTTATCGCTTTTTTGAACCGGATCTTCGGTCCGTATCGAACAGCGGCGTCGACCACGTCATGGCGATATTCACGCGCCACTATTTGAAAGATAGAGCGCCTTCATCGCCACGCGCGCGCGCAGACGTGTCTCCGCATCCCGCAGCGTCTACCGAGAATAATGAGCTCTACGAAATCATCTGCGATGAAGAGGCGCTCGCACAATGAAAATCGGTGTCTTTGGCAACTGCCAGGCGCCCGGATTCGCGGCGAGCATCCAAGCCCTCACGGGGCATGAGCCTCATTGCTACACAATCCAAAAGGCCCGCATTGCCTCTCAGGAAGAGTTGAAGGCGAATGCCGCGCAATTTGCCGATTGCGATGTCGTATTCACTCAGCCGTCCATAACCCAAAGCGGCTTTGGTCCTTTGGACTTTGTACATCTGCGAGGGAACTGCCGGCAGATCGTCAGCTATCCCCAGATGGCTTACACGGGATTGCAACCTGACTGCCATTACATCAGACCCAACGGAATAGCCATGAACGGGCCAGTCGGGCCGTATCACTCGGCGATCGTCGCAGCCTCTTACCTCGAGGGCTTGCCGCCTGAACGCGCCGAATGCCTGTTCAACAGCTACGTCTTCGCCAAGCTTGGGTTCTTTGAGAAAAGTCGCGTGCGCGATCCACTTATCAAGGATGCCAAGTCTCTTGGCTTCGACATTTCTGCATTCTTGTCTGGCGACCGCGGTGTGTTCATGCTGACGATCAACCATCCATCGATCGCCTTGATTTTTGATGTCGCAGCACAAGCAGCCAGAATTGCTGAACTCCGAGCTAATTACAATGTGACTCCGCCAACCGATGTTCTTCGATCAATAGCGGTGTGGCCCGTTTTCCCCGAGATATGCCATAATTTCGGTATCGCAGATGATCTAGGCGCCTTCTCTTATCGCAACATTGCGTTTTCTCTTTCAGAGTTTATCGCTCGATCATATCAAGCCTACCAAGAGTTCGGCGGCACCTTCAGCACGCCTCAAATTGAGACTGCTAGATCCTTAATTAAGGCAGACGTCCGTTGACAATGCGCTCTCGCATCAAATGAGGTCGACCCTCTATGACGATGACAAAGTCCGAACGCTACATCGCTTTCCTTCTGACATACCTGCCGCGCTTGGCTGCAACAGCCGTTTACTCCGCTGGAGAGAACGTTCCACACAGGGCGGGCCCTTTGCATGCTGCTCAACGGCTGGCCGCTAAGCGGGCGGGCGCTTACCTGGAGTTCGGCGTTTATAAAGGCGCGTCCATCTCCTCGGCAGCCCGCCGCTACCCCACACGCAGGTTTTACGGATTCGATAGCTTCGAGGGATTTCCACAGGACAACCGAGTCGATTGGGCACAAGACTTTTCGGTACCATCGCTTCCAAGCGTACCCGAGAACGTCACCCTTCTGAAGGGTTGGTTCACAAATACGCTGCCTAGTTTTTTGGACAAACTCGACGAACCAATCGCGATGGTACATGTCGATTGCGACATCTACTCATCAACAGTCGATGTCTTTTCTCTCTTGCACACGCATAACCATCTCGCGCCGGGCCTCATCATC
Organism: Pseudomonadota bacterium; assembly: GCA_023423415.1. Lineage (GTDB taxonomy): Bacteria > Pseudomonadota > Alphaproteobacteria > Rhizobiales > Xanthobacteraceae > Pseudorhodoplanes. Next base: position 4,314 of record JAFAFP010000226.1, read on the forward strand.
GCTTTTGATGAGATCATCAACTACCGGGACTTTCTTTGGAATGAGATGCTTGCTCTATTTGAGATGTTGGAGCTAACGGGGCTAGGGCTCGACTGGATTGGAGTAAACCAAAAGGTTCGCCTAGTTGATGAGACGCTAACGCTTTTAATAGACAACATCTTTCCTTCGTGGAAGGACGATCTCCAAAACGGATATTGGCAACAAGCATCGTTAGTCCTTACCGCCAATCCTTTAGATTTTTCTCTCGCTCATAACAGCCACGTCAGATCTCGCATCACTAAGCTAGCCGAGCAGTTTGCCTCTCTCACATCGGATCGTCAGGCGCGACAGGAAAAGGCAACGGCGAGCTAGCTTATCCTATCGATGTCAGTTGATATGCACCACGACGCGCTCAACAGACGGCGCCACCGCAGGCGCCGTGGCGACCTGATATGCGACGACCACACTGTCATCAGTGACATTGAACACTTGAATGTAGTCAAATATCGCTGTGTTCGCGGTGGTCGTGGCGTTGATCAGGAGACCGATGATTGCCTCCATATCAACTGGATCGCGCCACATGTTATGCGATACGGTTACGGTTTGGCGTGACCCGGTCGTCGCTGTGTTGAGCGTGCCTTGGCCCCTAAACCTGTTGCGGTAACGGGTTGACGTATCAATGATGGTCAAGTCCCAATCGCGGATATAGCTGACATCAACATTCTCACTGGTGATCACCACCGCTCCGCTGCCGCTGCTGGCCGCCGACATCTGGCTAGCCGCGCACACGCCCTCAAGCGCAATCTGGCCTGTCGTTACCCCGACGTTGCATGTAATCGTGCCATTGATGATACCCTTGGCGTTGGCCATCTTGTTGACGATAGCGCGATCGCAGTTCTGGACACGAATGCCGTTAATTTCGAAATCGTCGGCACCGCTCTCGATCATGATGGCCGTGCTGGCAGTACCGTCGCTCGCCGTGCCCTGAAGGCTGTCGCACTGGAAGCTCTCGACACGAACCCCACGGCTGTTCGGACCGACCACGAGCCCATGCCCAGCCATGGCCGTGCCGCCGATGTCGTCTATGATGCCGTACTGATTGCCCGCATCATCGTAGATCATCGGGCCGATGCTGTCTGGATCAGACCCAATGCGACGCATCGTAATCTGCGGTAGGGAAACTCGACCTCGCGTCTGTCCTGAACCGATGCCCGTCACGCATTCAAGGTGAGGCTTGTAGACGCTCTGCCAAGAATACTTGTTCATCTGCAGAACGAGCTGGGAGATGGAGCCGTAGCAGCTAGAGTCGAGCTTCACCGCCCCCCAACTCGATGAGGCAATGAGTGTGCCTGCGTTCAGGCGCGCGTTTGGAGTTGCGTAGAATGCTCGTCCATACAGCGCGTCATTGAGGTTCGCGTATCCGATCTGCACATTCGTCTGCTGCCGGAAGGAATGAATCTCTTCTCCGCTGAACAGCAACGACGTTGGCGGCGTGCTCGGAGGTGATCCGTCTAGGTTGCCACAGTAGTTGGTCGAGACATACCTGATCGGGATGTCAGCCGGACCACCCCAAACGATGCTTTCGAACAGAGTATCCTGAACAATCAGAGCATCGACGAAGTACGGCGCCGGCGTGCCTTCGATGTCGCCTTGCTGGCCATAATTGTCAGCATCATCATGGCGAACCGCCGCCATCAGTGTGGTGTTGTACTCGCTGAGGCAGCCGACGCCCTTCACGTCGTCGATCTGGATTTGCCCGATGCGGTAGCGGTGCGAGCAGATGCGCAAGCCGTAAACGAGATTGCCGAGCGACGTAGAGACGGTGCCCTGATTTTCGGCGTTGCCGTCCAGGATCAGACCGTCGATGCTGAACTCCATCGGATAGCCGTCAGTGCTACCCGTCGTCCAGGCGTCCCAGACATCGAAGCCATCGCTCTCGATGATGGAGCAGTCCGCACCATCCAGCAGCTTGATACGCACCGAGCCGAAATGCGCCCGCAGATGCGCGAAGGATTTCAGGTAGATCGTATCGCCTGTGCGATAGACACCAGGATCAAACCAGATTTCGCATCCGCCAAGCTCTAACGCATAGTCGATGGCGTTCTGAATAGCAGGGTGATCGTCGTCTGTGCCGTTGCCTTTTGCACCAAACGCCCGCACTGACACGCGCCCGTTGATCGGCCGAAGCTCCCACCAGGCCCCATCGTCGGATTGAACCTTGCCCGGGTGCGATGGCTCGGAGACGACGCGCGCATAAACCGCTGCGCCGCCGTCGAACAGATTGGAGTGGCCGATGGTGCGGATCACCTCCACACCGCTGTGCACCGTTGCGGACGCGATGCTGGCGCGGGTCACAAATGTTACTGCGGCGAGCGCTCCACGTTCCGCAGCAGTCATGATCTTCGTGTTGGCGCCTTCCGTCATCTGATCCATTGAGATGACGCCAAGAAACTGCGAAAACCCGGCCCCATCTAATACCGGCCACGACGCAAGGGATGTTGGATCTCCGCTGCCGTCATACCTGCGTACAGCGCCCGGAGATTCCGTCACCCCAGACGAAACCTGCAGCCACACCTTCGTAGGAGCGTACCCATCCAGCAGCGTCGGATTGCTGCCAGGGCCCTCGAAGAAGTTTACGAAACCTGCGTCCTGCATGTCGTGCAGGAGTTTTTCGCGCGCCCATAGGCGCGCTGTGCGGCGCTCATTCCGGTTCGGGAAATAGGCCGAGAGAGCTGTCGAGGGATCGTAGTTGTCGAGGGCCATTGATCTCGCTCTTTAAGCCGGAGTGATCACGGCGCCCTTGTCACCGGCGCTGATGCGGAAGAACGAGACACTGTTCGCGGGGCACATAAACCGAATGGTGTCGGTTCCTGCATTCGGCGTTGCCCCAAACGACACGTAGCAAAGCGTGTCCGTCGCGACCCGGCAGATGTTCTGTGCTGCATGAGCCGCGGCCGTGGTTGCCGCATTACTGGTCGTCGGTGTTTCAGTTTCCACCGTTGCGCCGGCGGCAAACATCGCCAAATCGTTGTCTGCGTTCATCGCCCCAAAGGCGAATTGCGTTGCCGCCATCTCTCAGCCCTCCTTAGGCTGCCTTCGTCGACGACGCCCGCTTGGCGTGCGAAACCGCAGCCTTCAGCGCGTCGTCTTCTACGGATTGCTTTTCAATGATGATCCGGCCCTTGGGATCGAGCGCGCGCCAGCCGTTGTCGGCGATATGCTCAACCACATAGCCTTCCGGCACTGTCAGCTTGCGGCCGGGCTTTGCTGGTTCCTGCCATTCGCGGATCAGACGGGTTTGCACGAGGCCGTCCTTTACTGACAGCACACGCAGTTCTGCTTCCCAGCTTCCGTCCTCGGAAATGATCTCTATGCGGTTCCAGGCATTGCGCCCCAGAACCCGTTGCTGGCCGAGTTCGCGTGTGCACTGAGCCCAATAGGTCGGGGCCTGGCACATCTCCAGCGTCACGCCGGCAGGCGCCAGATAGCGCCACGTGATGGAGGCATCGTAAGTGACCTCCAGAGAGCCCGGACGGGCCTCGGTTTTCTTGTCCATGTGTCCTCGTCAGAAAGAAGGGCGGGAGACGATCCCCCGCCCCAGGTGAGAAGGCGAAGATTAGACGCCTTCCCAATTCGTGCCGGACGCCGCCGAGACGACGCGCTGGCCCGAGGGAAGCACAACCACAACGTACTGATCGGTCGGGTTTGCCGAGTCGACCAGCGTGCCCGTGAAAATGCCTGTCGTGTGCGTTTGGACAAGCCAGGCCTTCTTCGCCGTGCGGACGGCCGCCACACCGCCGGCGACCGCCGTCAGATCGCCCGAGTACGTGTCTGCCGTGAGACCGATACCGGTCGCCGCTTCCGACATGTACATTTCCATGGCGTAGATGCCGGCCATGGTGTTGCCGTCGGCATCCAGAACCGTCACGGTGATCGTCATGCCATCCGTGGTGGCGGAAGCAGCAAGACCGATCGATACTGTGAACGGCTCAAACGCGTCGGTCATGGGAATCAGCGTCGCGGCGCCGGTCGTGGTGTTGACCGACTTTACGACAAGGTCCCATGCGCCCGCGAACGTCGACGGCGTGCCGACCGTGCCGAAGCGACGGAACAGCACGCGATCGCCTTCAACAAGCCCCTTACCGACTGCGGACTTGTCGATTGCGACAGCGCCGGTCACGTATCCAGCGCCGAGGACGGTCTCTAGGAGGTCAGCCGAGTCATACACCCACTCGTTGATGACCCCGCCCTTCACGAGTTTGAAGGTCGCTGAAGTGTAAGCCATGCGCGCCTCCCGTTACGATAGGGCGACAACGGCCAGCGTTGCCGCCCCCGTCGAGCCGTTGATCGCTGAGACATACGCCGGCGTGACCTTGCTCACGCTCGTGGGAGCGAGCGCGCTATCGACACCCGAATAGATCGTCACCCGATCGAAGAGCTTCAGGCCGCGACCGGGTGCGCCTTTGCCTGAAGACGCAGGACCGGCATCGGTGACGTAGCCGGCGCCGATTGCCGTCGCGAGCGCATCCTCCGAGAACAGCGCCCACTCGCTTACGCCGGCGCTGTTCGTGATGCACTTGAGCCCGCCTGTTTTGTAACCAGCCATGTGCGGACCTCCTTACGCCAGATCGTTGTGCAGGAACTTCAGGAGGCCGGGCTGCTGCAGGATCTTCGTGGCAGCCTTCAACGTGGCCGAGGCGTAGTGGTAGTGATCCTGATCGTCATAGCCGGCGCCGTACTTGATCTGGCTCGACGGCATGGCCTGGCCGATCGCGCGGCGGTGCCAGAGGTACGTGGCGCAAGATGCCGTGCCGACGCCCGGAAGGTTCGGATGAACGATCCAGGTCACATTCAACCAGCGCTTCACCATCACCTGGTTCTGGAACTGGTTGCCGCCGGTTTCCAAGGGACGCCCGGACACATAGTCCTGCGAGGCGTAGCCCTTGATGTTCTGCAGCTTCGCTTCCATGAACGGGGAAACCAGGAACGTCACATCGTTCGGCGTGATGGGAACCTGATTGGCCGCCAGGGTCGCAATGGCGCGCGTTGCGGTATCCAGCGTGATCGGTGCCGCCGATGCAGAGAAGGCGTTCGATGCGTTCGCCAGCTCCGTCATGAAGTTGTAGTCAATCTCCTGATTGACCGACTCCATGATGCGGTGAGACATTTTTGCCCGCTCATCGCTCTGGCTTATGAAAGCCTCAAAGTCCGTTACTTCGAACTTTTTCACATGCTCTTGGAGCGTGCACGTCACCTGTGTATCGCTGACGTTAGTCCGCGGAATACGCCCATCGATTGACCGCTGCGCCATGCGCCCGCCAACAGCCGCGACATCAAAGACAGCGCTTCGTCCCATATCCATGCTCTCTGGGGTGGCGCGATCCTTGAGGAGGGAAACGGACGTGTTGAAAACACTGATGAACTCCCTCCGGAATTTGATTGATTCACTGATTGCCATTGGATTGGCTCCTTGAGGCCCGCAGTCCTCTGAGGTGCGGGTGATGTTGTCAGGGATGCCGAGGCGTCGGTTGACCGTTCAGGATTGCGCGAGTTGACCGCCAAAGGCGGGGCCGCACTACACCTGTCTGGGGCGAAGCGTGTGGCGTGGGATACGCACGTGGTTGCGGGGCCGCCGTGGCGGGTTGACCGCTTTCACTCACGGGCTGCTCAGTCGAGCGAAGCCCAGTTGATGCGCCGAACAATTAGGCTGACCGCTGGTTGCGATATGCCGTATCGTTCGCCGATCTTTTCCTGCGAGCTGAGGCCGAGAGCGTATTCGCGTCGGATCGACCTTGCGTCGTCATCTGAAATCTTTGCAGCAGCATTCGCTGCATTCCGGCCGGATGTCCCATGCACAATCCTGTCACGGGCATTCTCGGCAGATGTTGCCCACCGTATATGTCGCGGGTTCACACATAATCTGTTCCCACAGTGATGAGCGGCTTCCGCACCTTCAAAGGGCGGCGACCCGTGGGCGGCCTGGCACACCAATCGATGTGCCAGGACCATCTTTCCTTCGTGCCGCAAGGTGCCGTAGCCCCTTTTGTGTTGGGCAAAGGGCCACAGGATGCAGGCCTCAGAACGCGATTGGACAGCCTTCTCCAAAAAGACTGGAGCCAATCCGCGCTTCGTGTACTTAGCCATCAATCAGGCACGATAGCCGTCACGACCGCGCCGAGTTCGTCGGCGGCCGTCAGAATCCAGCCGATGGTGTCGTCGATGAACGTGACCTCCCACAGCGTCGTTGCGGGAATGGCGGCTTCCTTCGTGCCGTCGCAGTTCTCGCTGTTGATTTCAATGTCGCTGTCGGCCTCAGTGCGCATCTCGTGCGCAGCCACCGACCAGCCACATACCTTGTGGCCCGGCTTTACGCCGGTCGGCAGCACGATCCAGTCGTCGCCGTCGTTCGTGGCGGCCGCGCCC
>JAFAFP010000165.1 GCA_023423415.1 Pseudomonadota bacterium
GGGCGCGCGCGCGTGGGCCCCCCCACCACGATGAATATGGAGATGAAGATTGCCGCAGCACACGCGTTGGCTGAGCTTGCGCGTGAAGACGTGCCGGATGATGTCGCTGCTGCCTACGGCTCGCGGCCGCGTTTCGGCCCCGAATATATCATCCCGGTGCCATTCGATCCGCGGCTAATCTCTTTTGTGCCCCCCGCTGTTGCGAAAGCTGCGATGGACTCGGGTGTCGCGCGCAAGCCGATCGTCGACATGGATGCGTATCGCCAGCAATTGCGCTCGCGGCGCGATCCTGTCGCCGGTGTCCTGCAGCGCGTCTTTCAGAAGCTCAAGCGCTCACCGAAACGGGTCGTCTTCGCCGAAGGTGAAGAGGAACAGGTGATCCGCGGCGCAGCGAGTTTCGTCAATCAGGGGCTTGGCTCAGCATTGCTGGTCGGCCGCGAGGATCGGGTCCGGGAAACCGCGCAAAATCTCGGCGTCGAGCTTGGCAGCAACATTCAGATCGTCAATGCGGCGCTGTCGAAGCGAAACCCGGAATATGCGAGCTATCTTTACGAGCGGCTTCAGCGCAAAGGTTTCCTCTATCGCGATTGCCAGCGACTTGTGAACCAGGACCGTAACCACTTCGCCGCCTGCATGGTTGCGCTGGGCGATGCCGATGCGATGGTCACCGGCGTGACGCGCAATTTCTCTGTCGCACTCGAAGACGCGCGGCGCTGCATCGATCCGAAGCCCGGTCATCGCGTGATCGGCGTCTCGTTGGTATTGGCGCCGCGCGGTCGCACCGTGGTCGTTGCCGATACGGCTGTCACGGAAATGCCGAACGCCAAGGAGCTCGCCGATATTGCCGTTGAAGTTGCCGGCGTTGCGCGGCGGCTTGGTTATGAACCGCGCGTTGCGATGCTTGCCTTCTCCACATTCGGTCATCCGCCCGGTGAACGCACGGCACATGTGCAGGAAGCGGTTCGCATCCTCGATCAGCGTCGCGTCGATTTCGAATATGACGGCGAGATGGCCGCCGATGTTGCGCTCGATCCGGAGATGCAGGCGGCTTATCCATTCTGCCGTCTCACCGGCCCAGCCAACGTGCTGGTGATGCCGGCATTTCATTCGGCATCGATTTCGACCAAGCTGCTGCAGGAACTTGGCGGATCGACGGTGATCGGACCGATCCTTGTCGGCCTCGACCGGCCGGTGCAGATCGTGCCGCTCGGCGCGAAGGACACCACACTCGTCAACATGGCCGCGCTCGCGGCGTATAATGTGAGCGGCTAAGACACTTCAATGGTTGCCGTGCTGGTGAGGGCGAAAGCCATGCCAGCACGGCGCCATGACGTTCATTGAACATCGTGAAATGCTGACTTATCGGCTCGTGGCACAGCGGCTGAATTTCGCTTCGCTCGACCCCGGTGACGCGCTAGAACGGCGGCGTTTTTAGGAATGGAGACAGCATGAGCCAGACCAAACTCCGCGGCGTCATCGCCGCCATTTCGACCATCATCGACGCCAACGGCGCACCCGATCACGTGCGTGCGCTCAAGCTTGCACGGTTCCTGCTGGACAATGGATGCGACGGTCTGAACGTGCTTGGCACCACCGGCGAAGCCACGTCGTTCTCGCGCGACGAGCGCATGGGCTTGATGAGCGCCTATCGCGAGAATGGTCTGCCGATGGATCGACTGATGGTCGGCACCGGCGCGGCTGCCGTATCCGACGCTGTTGCCCTGACGCGTCACGCGGCCGAACTCGGCTTTGCCGGCGCGCTGGTTCTGCCGCCTTTCTATTACAAGGGTGTCCCGGATGACGGGCTCGCGGCCTATATCGACACGATCGTGAAAGCGACCGCCGACAAGCCGATCCCGATCTATCTGTACCATTTCCCTGCGCAGTCAGGCCTTCCCTGGCATGTGGCGCTGATCCGCCGGCTGATCGAAACGCATGGCAAACGTATCGCCGGCCTCAAGGATTCCTCCGGCGACATGGCTTATGCGCGCGAGGCCACCAAGGTGGCCCCGGGCTTCGACGTCTTCCCCTCGACCGAAGCCGCCCTGATCGAGGCGCGCTCCGGCGCGTTTGCCGGCTGCATCTCGGCCACCGCCAACTGCAACGCAGACCTCTGCCAGCGCGCCTGGGCGTCCGGCGATCAGGCAGCGCACGAGCAGGCCGTCGCCATTCGCAACCTGTTCGACGGCAAGCCGCTGGTTTCAGGCATCAAGGCTCTGCTGGCCCATATCCATGGTGACCCGGCTATTGCGGCGGTGAAACCTCCGCTCGCCCAGCCCTCAGCGGCCGACCGGACTGCGATCCTGGCCGGATATGATGCCGTCCGGGCCAAAAAGGTGGCCTGAGGGGCGAAAATCCGGCTCTTTCCTTCATTGACGTTGGCCGGACCTGCGACTATAACCCCGGCCAAATGAGGCGGCGGCTTTCCGCCGCCTCTCTTTATTCCCAAACATCGTCCTGACGCCGGGCTGCCGGCCCGGACCAGTTGGCACAGAGGTTTCGATGGCCAATACCCGCTCGGCCAAGAGGAAAACGCGTGAGATCGCGCGCCGGACCAAGATCAACCAGCATCGCCGGTCGATGATGCGCGGTCATATCCGCAAGGTTGAGGAAGCGATCAACAGTGGCGACCGCAACGCTGCTCTCGCCGCACTCAAGGCCGCTGAACCGCAGATCATGCGCGCGAGCCAGAAGGGCGTCGCTCACAAGAAGACGGCGAGCCGCAAGGTCTCCCGCCTGACGCACCGCATCGCAAAACTCGCTCAGTAAGTCGCGAGCAAATTGCAGCCAGACGTAAAGACCCGGCGCAAGCCGGGTTTTTTGTTGTCTGGAGCCACGCTTTCTTCACGCAAGCCGGCATCCGCTTCGCGGCGAACGCTCTGGTACCGCCAGCGACAACGCGTCACGGCAAGCGGGCATCGTTTCGATAACTGGTCCGTGATCGGACCTCGGCTGAACGAGCTGGGGATTAGGTTCAATTTCGAACACAAAAAATGTCGCTCTCATAAAGATTTAACCGATATGCGACGCGGGGACTTTCGAATCCGCCATCAAGCACCGTTCAACCGTGATACGCGCGTCACTTTTTTGGAGAAACAAAATGAGTGTGACATCGGATGTATCCCAAAAAAACCGCGCGGCGATTCAAGACGTTGGGATGACAGAACCACGAAACATGCTGTCTTTTCGGCCACAACTGTGACGTTCGCGAACATGCGCCCGACAAATTCGTTGCAGTTTGGGAACGTGCGTGTATCTTCCAACCACCGCGGCGCCACTGCCGCGGTCTTCAGAAATGGCTTGAGTTGAAAACTCATCGAACATGAGAACGGGTGAAATGCGTCTAAATTTCTCATTTTCGTGGCAAGCGCGACAACGAGCCGAGCGTTAGAATTCACTGCTGTACTGCGACGCCGGCGTATTCATATCGGCATCGCAAGGAAGCTCCCAGAACTTCAACGTCGCAAATAATCGGACCACCGCGTGAGGCGCGCGGATGGCAGGGGGAGTTATGACGACGGATCAACTCAAGAACCGCACACCGCTGCGGCTTCGAAACGAAAAGCTTCCGCGCAATCGCGGACAGGACTCAATCCGGTTAAAGCCGGACGCAGCGGACCTGATGCGGCACGCCCTGATCACAACAGGATCGTTGGGCGCCGACGCTCCTCCCGAAATCCAATAGGGATCCTGCGCTCTTTCGTACGCAAACGTCAGCCATTCTGGCTGCTCAGGCTCATCGCCTGACGCGCGTCACCTGAAAGAGCTGCGCATGTCCAGGACCATTGCGTCCGGACATCCACCACCTATTGGCTTTTCGACATTCGGGAAGAGGCTACCGAGATGACGACTTTGATGACGAACTCCGAGCAAGAGCGTTGGTCCCGCGTAAAGGGACGGCTCAAAGCCGAAGTTGGCGAAGACATTTTTTCAAGCTGGTTCGCGCGCATGGACCTGGAAGCGGTGGAGAAGGACACCGCACGTCTGTCCGTTCCCACGCGCTTCCTGAAGAGCTGGATTCAATCGCATTACAGCGACCGCGTGCTGCGTTGCTGGCAAGCTGAAGAACGCGGCGTGCAACGGATCGAACTCACGGTGCGTACGGCGGCCATCAAGCCGGCCGCTCAAATTAAGCCGCGCGTTGATGAGCAACCGGAGCCATTGCGCGAAGCAAAGATCGAAAAAACATCGGCGCCCGAGGTCAAGCTCGCGGCTGCGATGCCGGTGTCGGCCGCGCATGAAGCGCTTGGCGGATCGCCGCTCGATCCGCGTTTGACCTTCGACACCTTCATGATCGGCCGCTCGAACACGCTGACGCATGCTGCTGCCAAGCAAGTCGCGGTGGCGCGGCGCGGCGACTTGGTGATGTTCAACCCGCTCTACATCCATGCCGGCGTCGGCCTCGGCAAAACGCATCTGCTGCAGGCCATCACCTGGGCGGGAAATGCCAATGGCGACCGCAAGGTGCTGTATCTGACCGCCGAGCGGTTCATGTATGGCTTCGTATCGGCGCTGAAGAGCCAGACCGCCATCGCCTATAAGGAAGCCCTGCGCGGCATCGACGTGCTCGTCATCGACGATCTGCAGTTCCTCACCGGCAAGAACATGCAGGCGGAATTCTGCCACACGCTGAATGCGCTGATCGATGCGGGACGGCAGGTTGTGATCGCCGCCGACCGGCCGCCGGCCGATCTCGAAATGCTGGACGATCGCGTGCGCTCGCGTCTGGCGGGGGGCCTTGTCGTGGAGATGGGCCCGCTTGGCGAAGAACTGCGCTTCGAGATTCTGAAGAACCGCATCAATACCGCACGTCTGCATCATCAGGGCTTCGACGTGCCGGAAACCGTGGTGTCCTTCATCTCGAAATCGATCACCCACAACGGCCGCGATCTCGAAGGCGCGCTCAACCGCCTGCTGGCGCTGAGCAAGCTGACCGGCCAGCCGGTGACCATGGAAGTCGCCGAACGCGAAGTGAAAGACCTGATCCGCCCGCAGGAACCGAAGCGGGTCAAGATCGAGGACATCCAGCGCATCGTCGCCCGACAATATAACGTCAGCCGGTCCGATCTCCTGTCGTCGCGCCGGACCGCCAATGTGGTGCGTCCCCGGCAGGTGGCGATGTATCTTGCCAAGACGCTGACGCTGCGGTCGCTGCCGGAGATCGGCCGCCGGTTCGGCGGGCGCGATCACACCACCGTCCTGCATGCGGTGCGCAAGATCGAGCATCTGGTCGGCACCGACACGTCCCTGGCGGACGAAGTCGAATCCCTGAAGCGCCAGCTTCAGGATTGATACAGGGCGGCGGTTTTCCAACTAAAAAAGGTTGCCGAAACCGCTGCGGCACGGCACTTTCGCTGCCCCCGGCCTCCGGCATTTATCGGCGGTCGGTTATCACAGCGGCGCCGTTGCGGGCGTTTCGGGGGTTGCGAGATGAAGGTTACAGTCGAGCGTGCGCAATTGCTCAAGTCGCTTGGGCACGTGCACCGCGTGGTCGAGCGGCGGAATACCATCCCGATTCTCGCCAATGTGCTGATCCGGGCCGAACGATCGAAACTGTCGCTCAAGGCCACCGACCTCGACCTCGAAGTCAACGAGACGATCGCCGCCGAGGTCTCGCCGGCAGGCGCGATCACCGTCCCGGCGCACATGTTCTACGACATTGTCCGCAAACTGCCGGAAGGATCGCAGATCATCGTCGAGGCGACCGGCGACCGCGGCGTGCTGACGATCCGCGCCGGCCGCTCGCGCTTCACGCTGCAGACGCTCCCTGAAAGCGATTTCCCCGATCTTAATGCCGGCGACATGACGCACAGCTTCAAGCTGCAGGCCGCCGAATTGAAGAAGATGATCGACAAGACCCAGTTCGCGATCTCAACCGAAGAGACGCGTTACTATCTCAACGGCATCTATCTGCACACGGCGAAAACCGGGAATGCGGAGACCTTGCGCGCGGTTGCGACCGATGGCCATCGTCTCGCGCAGTTCGAAATTCCGCTGCCGTCCGGCGCCAATGGCATGCCGGGCGTGATTATCCCGCGCAAGACGGTCGGAGAAGTTCAGCGGCTGATCGAAAGCAGCGAGCAGGAAATCTCGATCGAACTCTCGACATCGAAGATCCGCTTCACCATCGGCGATGTGGTGCTGACTTCGAAACTGATCGACGGCACCTTCCCCGATTACGCGCCGGTCATCCCTCTCAACAACACCAAGATTCTTCAGGTCGACAAAAACGAGTTCGAACATGCCGTCGACCGTGTCTCGACGGTGTCGAGCGAACGCGGCCGCGCGGTGAAACTCGCGCTCACGGGCGGGAAGATGACGCTCTCGGTGAACAACCCGGATTCCGGCAGCGCAACCGAAGAGCTGGAAGTCGAATACGACGCCGATGCGATCGATATCGGCTTCAACTCGCGCTATCTGCTCGACATCGCTGCGCAGATCGAAGGCGAGACTGCAGTGCTGAAGCTTGCCGATCCCGGCTCGCCGACGCTGATCCAGGACAAGGACGGCGGCAACGCACTCTACGTGCTGATGCCGATGCGGGTGTAAGCGGCGGATTGGACACACTCTCACCGCTCGTTCCCGCGAATGTGGGAATTCAGGACAAAATAATCTGGGTTCCCGCTTTCGCGGGAACGCGCGGGCATTGATATTCTGCCCATGCCAGCCGCACGCATCCGCCGATTGAGCCTTTCGAATTTCCGCAGCTATCGCGCGGCGAGCCTGAACATTGGCGAGCAGCCAGTGGTGCTCGTCGGCCCCAATGGCGCCGGTAAAACCAATCTCATCGAGGCAATCTCTTTCCTGATGCCGGGACGCGGACTGCGCCGCGCCACGCTGGACGAGGTGGCCTTTGCCGAAGGCGACGGCTCATGGGCCGTCGCGGCTGAAATCGAGGGCTCCCTGGGGCTGGCAACGCTCGGCACCGGCGTCGAGGCGCCGCAAGGCGGTGAGGTCACAACCGGCCGGCGCTATCGCATCGACGGCGAGCCGGCGGGCTCGGCGGCGGACTTTGCCGATCACCTGCGCATCGTCTGGCTGACGCCGGCGATGGATGGTCTGTTTGGGGGGCCGGCCGCGGAACGGCGGCGTTTTCTCGACCGACTGGTTCTTGCAGTGGATCCAAGGCATTCCACGCGCGTCTCCGCGCTCGAACGGTCACTGCGTTCGCGTAATCGTCTGCTTGAACATCCCAAACCCGATCCGCACTGGCTCGCTGCCGTTGAGCACGAAACGGCGGAGCTTGCCGTTGCGGTCGCAGCGCTTCGCACCGAAACGATGACACGCCTGCAGACTGCGCTCGAGGCAGGTCGCGGAGCGACAACGGCATTCCCCTTCGCCGTGATTGCGCTGGATGGCTGGATGGAGAACGCGCTGCTGTCCGAACCCGCCTCGGAGATCGAGCAACGCTACCGCGAGGTCTTACGCAGTGGCCGCGCGCGCGATGCCGCGGCGGGACGCACGCTCGATGGACCGCACCTGACCGATCTTGCGGTCACCTATGGTCCGAAGGGCATTCCCGCGGCCGATGCGTCGACAGGCGAGCAGAAAGCGATCCTGATCCGCCTGGTGCTCGCGCATACCGGTTTGATCGCCGACATGACCGGTTACGCGCCATTGCTGCTGCTCGATGAAGTGTCCGCGCATCTCGATCCGTCACGACGACACGCACTCTACGACGCCCTCGCAGAACTCGGCGCTCAAGTCTGGATGACCGGCGCCGATCCGCAATCCTTCAGCGAGATCGCCGACCGTGCGCAGATTTTCGACGTCACACAAGGCAGTGTCCGCCCGCACGCCTGAAGCGGTGCGGTTTCACCGCTGACGCTTTTTCCGGCCGATCAAAGGAGGAACTCGCGCGCCATTCGCGCTTTGTCTCTTGCAAAGAGAAGACAACCCGCAGGAAAGGCGAAAAACGACCTGCATAAGTCGGCTGGGAGTGATGTTATGGCGCAAAAAGAAACCAAAACCGGACGCGACGAGATCAATCAGCGCCTGCACGACGCCCTCGAAGGTCTGCGCAAGGACGTAACCCGTGTTGAGGTCTGGGCCACCGCACTTGGCTCCTTTTCCGAGCCGGTGCCGGAATATCGTCCCAGCAAGGAGTTCGAACTGTCGCAGGCCGGTCAGGGCGAAACAGACGTCGAAGACGCGGCTGTGCCGCTGGTTCCAGCAGCCCCGGAAAAACGCTGAAAGCCGGCTCCCGCAGCTCGGCTCGGACAGCCCTATTTTTGCCGTCTCTCGGCCTTGAAAAATTGTTGAAATACAACCACTTAAGCTGGTGAAAATCGGGCTGTACGGCCCGTGTTTTTCGTGTCACACCGGACACGATTTCACGCATTTTTTCGACACCGATTCGAAGGCCCCGATGGCTGAGTCCGCTCGCGACAATTCAACCGAACAATCCACTGGCTATGACGCGGAATCGATCAAGGTCCTCAAGGGCCTTGACGCCGTGCGCAAGCGGCCGGGCATGTATATCGGCGATACCGACGACGGTTCCGGTCTGCACCACATGGTCTACGAAGTCGTCGACAACGCGATCGACGAGGCGCTCGCTGGCCACGCAACCAATGTGATGGTGACGCTCAATCCCGACGGTTCCTGCACCGTGCGGGACGACGGCCGCGGCATTCCGGTCGACATTCACAAGGGCGAAGGCGTGTCGGCCGCCGAAGTGATCATGACGCAGCTTCATGCCGGCGGAAAGTTCGACCAGAACTCCTACAAGGTCTCCGGCGGACTACATGGCGTCGGCGTGTCGGTGGTGAACGCGCTGTCGACCTGGCTGAGACTGCGCATCTGGCGCGACGGCAAGGAACACGTGATGGAGTTCCGCGACGGCACTGCGCAGGCGCCGTTAAAGGTTGTCGGCGATGCCGAAGGGCAAAAAGGAACCGAGGTGACGTTCCTGCCGTCGCCGCAAACCTTCACCATGACGGAATTCGATTTCGCGACGCTCGAGCATCGCCTCCGCGAACTGGCGTTCCTGAATTCAGGCGTGTCGGTGATCCTCACCGATGCGCGCCATGCAGTCGAGAAGCGCGAGGAATTGCGCTACGAAGGCGGCATCGAAGCCTTTGTGAAATACCTCGATCGCAACAAGAGCCCGCTGATCCCGCAGCCGATCAATATCCACACCGAGCGCGATGGCATCACCGTCGAATGCGCGCTGTGGTGGAATGACGGCTACCACGAGAGCGTGCTCTGCTTCACCAACAACATTCCGCAACGCGACGGCGGCACGCATCTTGCCGGCTTCCGCGGCGCGCTGACCCGGCAGATCACAAGCTATGCCGAGAACAGCGGCTCCAGCAAAAAGGAAAAGGTGGCGCTAAGCGGTGACGATTGCCGTGAGGGCCTTACCGCCGTGCTGTCGGTTAAAGTCCCCGATCCGAAGTTCTCGTCACAGACGAAGGACAAGCTGGTCTCGTCCGAAGTGCGTCCCGTCGTTGAGAATGCCATCAACCAGGCGCTGCAAGGCTGGTTCGAGGAGCATCCATCGGAAGCCAAGATCATTGTCAGCAAGGTGGTGGAAGCCGCCGCTGCGCGCGAAGCCGCGCGCAAGGCGCGTGAGCTGACACGCCGCAAAGGCGCGCTCGATATCTCATCACTGCCGGGCAAGCTTGCCGATTGTCAGGAACGCGATCCGGCCAAATCCGAACTCTTCATCGTCGAGGGCGACAGCGCCGGTGGCTCCGCAAAGCAGGGCCGCAATCGCGAATCCCAAGCCGTGCTGCCGCTGCGTGGCAAGATCCTCAATGTGGAGCGCGCGCGCTTCGACAAGATGTTGTCGTCGAACGAGATCGGCACACTGATCACAGCGCTCGGCACCGGCATCCGTGACGAATTCGATATCAACAAGCTGCGCTATCACAAGATCATCATCATGACGGACGCGGACGTGGACGGCTCCCATATCCGCACGCTGCTTCTGACGTTCTTCTTCCGGCAGATGCCGGAGATCATTGAGGGCGGCTATCTCTACATCGCACAACCGCCGCTCTACAAAGTCTCGCGCGGCAAGTCCGAGCAGTATCTGAAGGACGAGCGGGCGCTGGAAGATTATCTGATTGCAAACGGACTTGAAGACAGCACGCTGACGCTTGCCAGCGGTGAAGTCCGCGCCGGCGCCGATCTCAAGCGTCTGGTGGAAAATGCACGCACCGTCCGCAACCTGCTGGCCGGCCTGCATTCGCGCTATAATCGCAAGGTCATCGAACAGGCCGCGATCGCCGGCGTGCTGACGCCAACCGTAACCGGCAATCTGGAGCGGGCGACTGAGGCCGCGAACTACATCGCGCGCCGGCTTGATGCACGTTCGGAAGAAACCGAGCGCGGCTGGCAGGGACGCTTCGATACCGAAGGCTTCCACTTCGAGCGTACTGTGCGCGGCGTGAAGGAAGTGGCGATGATCGATCAGGCGTTGCTCGGCTCCGCAGATGCGCGCAAGCTGGACGAATACGCACCGTTGCTACAGGAGGTCTATAACCGGCCGGCCACGCTGCGCCGCAAGGATGAGGAGACGATCATCTACGGACCTGGCGGTTTGTTCGAAGCGGTCACCGGCGTTGGTCGCAAGGGCATCTCGATGCAACGCTACAAAGGTCTCGGCGAGATGAACCCCGAGCAGCTTTGGGAAACGACGCTCGACTCCGATGTGCGGTCCCTGCTGCAGGTGAAGGTACGCGAGGTGGACGAAGCCGACGACATCTTCGGCCGCCTGATGGGCGACCTGGTCGAACCGCGTCGCGACTTCATCCAGGAAAACGCACTGTCAGCGATCGTCGACGCGTAAAACGAACGCGTGTTGTCCGTCTTGCTTCCGCGAGGGCAGGATTGCCCAATCACCGCGCCTTTATTTCTGATACCCAGGTGATGGCGGCATCGCGCTCGCCGGGATCAAATGTCTTTATCTCGATGCCTGGTATGAACAGTGCAACGCCCGCCGCAAGCGCCTTCATCCATTGCTTATCTGTGATGAGCGCATTCCTCGCGAAGCGATTCCATTCGCCCAGCTTGCTGAAGCTATAGGTCACGTCCTTTCGGAGGGCATCAGCCGTCATATCATCGAAGCCAACCGCATCGAAAAGAATCCCAATCTTCTCATGGATTTTGAGCTTGGCTTCGATCTCAGAAATCATTCGATCATAGTCCTCTCCGGTCAAAGTGCCGCTCGCCCGGACGGACAGTACGTTTTCTGGTGACGGCAATATTTCGATCATGGGAACATCCCGTTTGCTGCACTGACATCAATAGCGGGCGACCGCGCAAGTTCCCAAACCCTGCCTGTTGAAGCCGTCGATACACGCCGGCAAGGCGCTTGTTCCTATTATCGATGATTGGATGACGCGCAACGCGGCGTTTTCTTCACGCGAATCGGCACCCACTCCGCTGGAAAACGCTCTAGATTCGGAGCCGCCGGGCTGCGATGCTCACAATCCCATCGCGCCTAGATTTCGCCAAAGCATCCCGTTACCCATTGATCTGCACGGGGGACAATCCATGGTTCAGTGGTGCCGGTTTCCTGCCGCTGTGGCGGCCACATTGCCTGTCGCGGGCGCAGCTCTCCTCTTCCTCTTCTCCTCGGCAGACGCGAAAGCGCAAACGTCCTCCGGCACCTGCCCGGACCTCGTTGACATCGCTGTCTTGCCGTCACCTGTTGCGCCGTGGAAGGGGACCCCATTGCGGGTCCTCATCGCCGCCGAGAAGCCGATCGACGGCGCGTTTTCGCTGATTGCGCCGAATGGAAGCGTCGCCGCCAAATCGCGCGAACGTCAGGGCGGACCGCCCTATTTCTGGATCGCCGAAGTCGCCTCGCCCGCTGCAGGAAAATGGCAAGCCAGGCTCGTTCGCGATCGCGCACCAGCCAACTGCGCGACGGTCACGCGCGAAATCGTCGTGCAAAATGCGCCACCGCCAAAGCCGCGTGCCGCACAAGGCAGCGTCTGGCCGGTGCGCGACACATGGAACCGCGAGACCGAGAACCTTTACTCTGCGTGGATCGAAAAACTGTTCGATGCTCCTCAGGATGCATCGTTGTCATGGCCCGCACTGCATGTCGTTCTGCGCGATCGCTCGCGCAACGTCCTGTTCAATCATCTCGGACTGAATGAAGACCAGGCTGGGATGTTCATCCGCCCCGATTGCGCCGATCTTCCGTACTTCCTGCGCGCCTATTTCGCGTTCAAAATGGGGCTGCCGTTCGGCTACGCGAAGTGCACGCGCGGCGGGGGTGGCCAACCGCCGCGCTGCCCGGTGTGGTGGAATATCCAAAAGGAAGAGCCGCGCCGCGAGGCGCCAGAGGATCTGATTGACGCTGCCGATTCCGCACCGGCCGGCGCGCCACTGGTGTCGGCAACGGCTTCCGCGTCAAGCAATCCATTCGATCTGTTTCGCCAGCCGACCTCAAGGCCCGCGAACAATGCACCGGCGTCGCAGAAACCGGTCATGCGCACGCCCGGCATCGCCGTGCCACCGTCGGGCC
>JAFAFP010000166.1 GCA_023423415.1 Pseudomonadota bacterium
ACGCAAGCTAAGCGCCGATGTGGCACGCCTGAGCAATCTTGCCGAGCAAATGCTTGACATACAGCGCTTGGATGCCGAACGGGCCGATGAACACGTCGATCTAGGAGCTCTCGCCCGTCGCGTCGCCGCTGATCTGGCACCGCTATTTATTGCCTCCGTGCGCACGATAGAGGTGCAAATCGTAGGCGCGTCAGTGCTTCGTGGTGACGCGGGTGCGATCGAGCGGGTAATGACGAACCTTGTCCAGAACGCGATCGAGCACGGCGGGCGCCATGTCATTTTGCGCGTGACAGGTTCCGGCTTCGAGGTTCAGGACGACGGTCCGGGCATACCCCCTGAGGAGCGCGATCGCGTCTTCGAACCCTTCCACCGCCTGAGACCACGGTCGACGGGAAGCGGCCTCGGCCTGAACCTGGTGCAGCAAATCATTGAGCGGCACGATGGCAGAGTTTCGATCCTGAGCGCGCCCGGCGGCGGAACCATTATGCGTGCCGAATTCGGCTTGCAGTGACACATTTTCAACGCTGCATACCAGACGTTATGGAGAACCTATGGACGAGAAGACTTGCACCTTGCCAACGCCCGAGCAACGGGAATTTCTCGAAATCCGCGAAGCTGCAGAGCAAACGATGCTGGAGACCGTTTTCAAAGCAATCGATGAGGCGGCGGCCGAAGTTTCGGAAAGACTCGAACAGTCGGGTCTTCAATTCGAGCCAACCAGCAAAGACTATTTCCTGTTCACGGTTCAGCAAGTTGCCTTCATCCGCCTCTGCGGCGGCGATCCGCGTACGATGCAAGGCGGTGATCCGGAGCTGGGGCAACGGATCGTCAACAATGGCCAGCATATCATCGACCACTACTGGCGAAGCGGCAAGGACTAGAGTCCTCAGCCGGTTGCGGACACTTTAACACTGGCAGATTTGCATGTCTTTGCGCTGACATGAGCTTCTGGCGCGTCTAATTCCTCCTGCCCACCCCAACGATCCTGGATTTAGAGGTTTCGGAATTGGATCATTTAGCGCGCGACAGCCACGCTCGGCCGCCAGTGCGGCTGATCGCTGCAGGATCGTACGGTGGGAAGCTTTCCAGCAAGCATTTTATTTCCCGGTCCCATGTTCTCGCAATCTTGCCCTGTTTTTCTAGCGCCGTCGCCAATGACGGCGCTGAAAGGAGACCAAGGACATGATAAGACACAGCCCGAGCAGTCGGCATAGAGCTATCTTGATCGCACTCGCCACGCTTCTGAGCGCTGGGATCACGGACACCGCATCCGCTATCGATTGGGGACGCGAAGCGCACCGGGAGGATAGTAGAACCTGCGAAAGTTTCGGCGCGGTTCACGGCAGGGAATACACAAGATGTATGATTGAACAGCAGCGCCGCCGCGACGATGCCTTACTCAATGCTTCCGAGCAGCAGCGCAACAACGCCGAAGCTGCGCGCAACAATGTGGAGACCGTCCGCAGGATGCGCTGCAACCGTGAAGCAGAGCGGGCGCGCCAACGCGGGGAGCGGCCACAATGGTGCCGTTGATCTCCCGGCGACGCTTCGGCAAAGCAATCTGCGCGCTCGCTGTTATGGCGGGCACGCAGAGAACTGGTTCGGCGGCAGAAGACAAGGCGAGCGTTCCTTCGCCGCATCCTGATGCCAAACCGATCGTTTATCCCCAGACAAAGCGCGATACGGTCGTCGAGACGCAGTTCGGTGTGTCGGTGCCTGATCCTTATCGGTGGCTCGAGGGCGAGCCCCGCACCGACGCGGATGTCGCTTCCTGGATCGACACGCAGCGGCGCTTCACGACGCAGCATCTTTCCCACCTTCCTGCACGCGACGTGTTCCGCCGTTCGCTCGTCTCGACCTTTGACTATGAACGCGTCGGCATCCCGCAGAGGAGCGGGGGCCGCTATTTCTTTACGCGGAGAGCCGGGGGCCAGAACCAGCCCCTGCTGGTCATGCGTGATGCTGCCGGCCAAGAGCGCATTCTGCTTGATCCCGCGACATGGTCGACGGATGGCACCGTCACGTTCGCGGAATGGAGAGCATCGCGGGACGGGAAACGCGTAGCTTATGCCGTTCAGGACGGTGGCAGCGACTGGCGCACCATCCGCCTCCTCGATGTGGCAACCGGCAAGGAGACGAGTGACGTTGTGCAATGGGCTCGCATGACGCAGATCGCATGGGCAAATGACGGATCGGGATTTTATTACTCGCGATACCCGGAGCCAAAGCCCGAAGTTTCGGACACCACCGGCCTTATCAACCATGCGATCTACTTCCATCGGATCGGTACGCCCCAGGCGGACGATACGCTGTTCTTTGCAACGCCGTCGAAACCCGCAAGGGTCAATTCCGCTGGGCTCACCCCCGACGGCCGTTACATGATCATCTATTCGACCGACGACCTGGTCCATGCAGATGTCTCGGTGGTCGACCTGGACCAGAGGGACCAATCACCTCGGACTTTGATTGAAAATTCGCCTGATCGGTGGTCTGTCATCGGCAATGTCGGGACAAGACTTCTGCTGAAGGCCACCAAGGGTCCGGAAAGATCGAAGATCGTCAGCGTGGATCTCGCCAGTTCGAAGCCCGTCTTCATCGACGTCGTGCCTGAGCAGGACGCGCACTTGACCGGCGCATACATCGTTGGAGATCGGATCTTGGCGATCTATTTCGTCGATGTAAAATTCGAGATGCGCCGGTTCCGGCTCGATGGAAGTCCCGACGGCGTTGTGAAACTGCCCGGCATGGGTAGCGTGCACGCTGTTTCTGGCGAACCGGGCAATCGAGAAGCCTTCATCCTCTATGGGAGCTTCAACCAGGCCGAGACCGTCTACAAATACGACGTCGAGACCGGACAGCTGGTTGCCTGGGTAGAGCCCGCGATCGGCGCGGATCTGGCGTCGGTCACTGTCGAACAGCGCTTCTTCCGTTCAAAGGATGGCACGCGCGTGCCGATGTTCATCGCGCGCCGGAAGGACACGGTCGGCCCAGTCCCGACCCTTCTGACCGGCTACGGCGCATTTGGGCTCACGATGCCACCGGCTTATTCCGCGATGCTGACGCCATGGATATTGCAGGGCGGCGCGGTCGCTTTCGCCAACATACGTGGCGGCGGCGAATACGGCACGACGTGGCACGAGGCAGGACGCGGCCTGAAGAAACAAAACGGCTTTGATGATATGATCGCCGCAGCCGAATATCTGCACGCGAGCAAGATTGCGCCGCCAAATGGGATTGCGATCTACGGCGATTCCGCCGGCGGCTTGATGGTCGGTGCGGTCGTCAACCAGCGTCCGGACCTGTTTGGGGCGGCTCTGCCAAGCGTCGGCGTCATGGATATGCTGCGCTTCGACAGGTTCACCGGCGGCGCGTTATGGCTCGGCGAATACGGCAATCCTGCCCGCGAGGAGGACTTCCGCAATCTG
>JAFAFP010000257.1 GCA_023423415.1 Pseudomonadota bacterium
GAAACATGATCCAAGTCGGCAACAGCCGACTTGGATGCGCGCAGACTCGGAATCCAGACAAACAATCCGACACTGGATTCCGGGTTCGCTTGCGGAGTTTATCATCGGGCCGCGCTTCGCGCGGTCCCGTTGGCAAGCGCCCGGAGTGATTGAACCCTACCGCGTCACGACGATGAAGTCGGTGTGCAGGCCGGTTTCGTTGCCGAGGCCGTGGTCCGAGATGATCAGCGATGCGCCGGCCGTGATGTATTCCGACACACGATCGATCACGTCCTGAGGGATGTCGATCTGGTCGAGTACGCTGGCGATGCTGTGCGGCGCGGACTCTTTCGCTAGTGGCCGGGTATGCTTCGTCGCGGTTTCCATGCGAACCGATGCATCGATCTGCAAGGATGAATTCAACTTGCCTGCGCGCGGCAATTCGGGCGGTAACGTCACCGCCATCCAGCGCAGGTCCTTGCTGTCGTCACCCTTGCTGTAAGCGGTCAGCACATGCGTGCCGAAGTTCGCGTTCTCGTCGCGGACGCCGACCGGCGCCGTGAACAGCGGAACAAAACCCTGACGCACAAAGAGCTGTTTTTCCTTGCGGCTGATGAAGATCGAAATCGGGCCGCGCGGCGGCGTCATCTTCTGCTTGGCCTGCATCGATTGCGCAAAGCTGTCGAGAATCGCATCCGGGATGTCGGCCTTTTCCAGCGGGAGCGAGGCTAAGACTTCCTGTTGCGCCTTCGCTGGTTCAGCTTTCGATGCCGTCGTGTCTGACGCAAGGCTCGACTCCGTATCCGAGGACTGTGCCTCGCCGTCGGCCGCCCGGTCAGCCAAGGCATCGGTCTCGACAGTTGTCATGCCGGCGGTGCGAACCAATGCTGGCGTAGTCGCATCCAGCGTCCGGCGCAGCGGCGGCATCGTCTCCACTGTCGTCGGGACGACCTTCGGCTGAAACAGCTTGGCGTGTGCGACGTCGTAGGGCGCGGTGTCTTCACGTGAGACCACAACCCGTGTGCCGAGTTTCGTCGTGCGCCACAGGAAATTGGCGAATTGTTCCGGCAGGCGGATGCAGCCATGGGAAGCGGGACGTCCGGGAAGGGCGCCCTGATGCAGGGCGATGCCTGACCAGGTCAGCCGCTGCATGTAGGGCATCGGCGCACCGCTATAGATGTTGGATCGGTGGTGCCGGTTCTTCTGGATCACACTGAAGATGCCGTTGGGTGTCGGATGCGTCGGCATCCCGGTGGAAACGGGGGCTTCCTTCACCAGCTTGCCGTTGGAATAGAGCGCCACACGCTGTGATTTGACCGACACAACCAGGAGATGAGGTCCGGCGGGAGGTGGCGTTTCCTTCTGCTTGCTGGCGGTGTGGTTGGTCGGTTTTGCTGGCTTGGCAGGTTGTCTCAGGGCAGGCCGGGGGCGCCAATCCGGCCGGCGGTGCATTTCCGAGGGATAATAGTAGGGCTCGGGCTGCTGATAATACGACCAGCCATCCTGGGCCCGGACTGTCGTCCATTCCGGCAAAAACAGCGCGGAACCGGCGAGGCAGGCCAGTGCGGTCAGGCTCACGCTGCCAAAATTCGCGACCATCTGCGGGCGTGAAAATCCACTCTTGCTTTGCACGGTAAAAGTCCCCAAACCCCGGTCGTCACCACTTTACGCGCCGAATCCGAACATAATGTTAGTAGACGCAACCCTTGCGGGCCTGTTTATGACGCCCGACAGCCGCTTTCGGTTCATTGGTGTTGCATTTGCGATGGATTTCTGCCCGTTGGCCGGCAAAACAGCTCCTGTCAGGAGAGGATCATGAGTCAAGCTGCAGAAAAGCTCACTGGTAAGAAACCAGTTTCGATGAAAGACGCGCACTTCAACTGGGAAGATCCGCTCGATCTCGAGGGCGAACTGACCGAAGAAGAGCGCATGGTACGCGATACCGCGCGCGGTTATTCTCAAGACAAGTTGATGCCGCGCGTGATCGAGGCCTATCGCGACGAGAAGATCGACCGCGACATTCTGCCCGAGATGGGCGCCCTGGGCCTTCTCGGCCCGACGATCCCTGAGGAATACGGCGGCGCGGGCCTTGGTTATGTGGCCTATGGCTTGATCACCCGCGAGGTCGAGCGCGTCGATTCCGGCTACCGCTCGATCATGTCGGTGCAGTCGTCGCTGGTGATGTATCCGATCTACGCCTATGGCAGCGAAGCGCAGCGCAAGAAATATCTGCCGAAGCTCGCCACCGGCGAGATGGTCGGCTGTTTCGGCCTGACCGAGCCGGATCACGGTTCGGACCCCGGCTCGATGGTGACGCGCGCCGAGAAGGTACCGAACGGCTATCGTCTGACCGGTACGAAGATGTGGATCTCCAACTCGCCGATCGCTGACATCGCCGTCGTCTGGGCGAAGCTCGATGGCAAGATCCGCGGTTTCATCGTCGAGCGCGGCACCGAAGGCTTCTCGACCCCGAAGATCGAAGGCAAGCTGTCGCTGCGCACATCGGTCACTGGCGAAATCGTGCTCGATAACGCGTTCGTGCCGGAAGACGCCCTGCTGCCGAATGCATCGGGTCTCGCCGGTCCGTTCGGCTGTCTCAACAACGCACGTTACGGTATTTCCTGGGGCGCTCTTGGCGCCGCCGAATTCTGCTGGCACGCCGCGCGTCAATACACACTCGACCGCAAGCAGTTCGGCCGGCCGCTCGCCGCCAATCAGCTCGTCCAGAAGAAGCTTGCCGACATGCAGACCGAGATCACGCTCGGCTTGCATTCAGCACTTCGTCTCGGCCGGTTGATCGAGGAAGGCCGTGCGGCGCCACCGGCTGTGTCGATGCTGAAGCGCAACAACTGCGGCAAGGCTCTGGATATCGCGCGCGTCTCGCGTGACATGCACGGCGGCAACGGCATCGCCGACGAATTCCATGTCATGCGCCACGTCACCAATCTGGAAACCGTGAATACCTACGAGGGTACGCATGACATCCATGCGCTGATCCTTGGCCGGGCGCAGACAGGGATCCAGGCGTTCTTCTGATATCCAGAGAATGGATATCGCAACGGTTGCTCTTCTTGGTGGCGCCCCGCATTCCCGGGGGCCCTTGTGGTAGGG
>JAFAFP010000002.1 GCA_023423415.1 Pseudomonadota bacterium
CATGTCCAACGTTTGAGCAGCATACATCGTAGATGCCGAAGCGTCCTGATCGAGCCCGGGCTACAGTTTACGCTGTGTTGTCCATGCGTGTTGGAACGGCGCGTTGGCCTGCGTATCGCAAGCAGGGGCCGACGATGCGCGCATATCGGCCAGCAACGGTTCGGCAGGGACTGTAATGAGAAGGAGGATCTGTTTGGAGCGGGCGATGGGATTCGAACCCACGACCCCAACCTTGGCAAATTTAGGGTCAGCCGTCCGTAGGTGTCCAAACCCCGTTTTCGTTAATCTGTAATTAATTGATAATACACGCACTTTTTGCTAGTGGTGTCCGTGGGCGTCCGGTGCTATCCGCCTGCAACCCACTATTCCTGCACCCCAATCTGACCCCAATTTATGCCAGCGAACCCGAAAAACCCCAAACTCACTGACATCCGCCTCCGTGCTTTGCTTGACCGCCCGCCGGTCAAGCGGATCGAATTGAAGGACGGCACTGTTGATGGCCTGACTCTGCGTATCGGTCCCCGTGGACGACCTACGTGGTCTTTCCGGTTTCGGATTGTTGGCGAAGGCGGAGTGACGGAGCGGGGCACGAAACTGGTCGGTAGCCGATACCACCGGGTCAGTTTGGGCACGTACCCCGATGTTGGTCTGAAAGAGGCTCGCCGGAAGGCTGCAGCCTATCTGGACGATGCCGCCGCAGGGCGAAATCCTATTCTAGAGTTCGAAGAACAGGCCATTGATAAGCGCGATACCGTTGCCAATCTCGTCGATGATTACATTGCACACGCCAAAACGGCTATGCGATCTTGGCGCAACGCCAAGTGGAACCTCAACCGGCACATCGTGGTCGCATGGGGCTCCCGCCCCGTAGGCGGTATCACAGAGCGCGATGCCCGGAACCTGATCGACAAGGTTGCCAAGGGCGAGCCGGACCCGGCGACAGGCATTGCCAAGCCGCGTCCCGGTGCGGCCAGCGAGGCGCGCAAATGGGGCTCCATGCTTTTCGAATGGGGGCGGTCGAAGGGGCGGGTGAAGGCCAACCCCTTCGCAGAGGTAAAGGCCCCCAAGCTTGGCGAGCGTCGGCGCTACCTCAGCATGGAAGAGGCACGGGCCGTTTGGGAGGCGGCGGGTGATCTTGGTGAGCCATGGTGCAAAGCAATCCGGCTCCTCATGTTGACCGGCTGCCGAGAGATGGAGATTTGCGGGGCGCGTCGATCATGGCTGGACCTGAAGGACGCAACACTGCTCATCCCGCCAGAGATATACAAGTCTGGGCGGCATTTCCTCGTCACCCTTCCGGCCGAAGCGGTTGCCATATTCGAAGGATTACCCCGCTGGAACGGGGGCGATTACCTGCTCTCGACAACGAATGGCGAAAAGCCAATTGCAGGCGTGCCCCGCAAGATCGTCAACAAGCTGCATGTGGCCGCTGAGGCGATCCTTGGCCGGTCAATGGATCGCTTTGCCCTTCATGACCTCAGGCGGACTGTGAGGACGCATCTGGCCCGGCTAGGCGTTGATGACATTGTGGCAGAGATGGTCCTGGGGCACGCGCTGAAGGGGTTGCAGGCGAGCTACAACGTCTATGGATTCGCTGTCGAAAAGCGGCGGGCTCTCGAATCGTGGGCCGCGGAGTTGACCACTTTGCCGACCGAAGTCGAAGCTGATGCCCCAGCCCTTGATCCTAGTGAAATCGCGGCGGCAATTGCGGAGGGTCGCCTGTCCACTGAGGCGATGCAGGCCATTGCGGCAGCGATTGCGCGAGGATGAGCGGGCCATGACCATCAAGATTCACCCGAGCATTTACGAGCACCCCGGAGAGTGGCTGCGCACCGAAATCGTTGAGGCCAACGGCCTGAATGTGACTGACGCCGCCGAGCATCTTGGTGTGACGCGGCCCACGATGAGCAACTTGCTGAACGGCAACGCTGGCCTGTCCGCCGATATGGCCATCCGCTTCGAGAAGGCCTTCGGCGTGAAGGCCGACACGCTGATGCGGATGCAGGCCGCCTATGACTTGGCGCAGGCGCGCGCGCATGAAAAGAGCATCAAGGTTGTCCGGTTCCGGGCGGCTGATTTGGAATGATCGGCCAGGGTCAAGGCCGTGGTGGCTGCCTTGGCGGGAGATGCGGGGCGAGCTAGCGCGAGCCGTTGGTGATGCGGGTCTGCGATTCGGTACGAAATAGGGCGCCGGGGTTAACGCTTCAGGCCCGCGTAACGTTTCCCTTCCGCGCGACTCGTCCACGGGCGTCCACGGCTGTTTCGTCAAGTTTTTTATCTGCGGTTGGGGGCGTTATAGCCACCCGAACGACCCTGCGTTTTGTTCGCCTCAAAGCGAAACTCCATTCGTCTTTCGCAGATGGAGTTTTTCAGAGTGAACATTCCCACACCCCCGGCGGCCTTCCGCGCCGGTCTGCTTCAGAAGGAGGCGGCTGCCATTCTCGGCATCACGGCCCGCACGCTCCAGAACTGGCGCCTGCGCGGGTTCGGCCCGCAGCCTTATGAAGATGGCGGTCGGCTGCTTTATGATCGCGCCGCCGTTGAGGCCTTCAAATCGGGAGCAGCCCGATGAGTTGGCCCGTCCGCAAGAACGCCGCCCCGGCTCCGGCGGCGCAC
Source organism: Pseudomonadota bacterium (assembly GCA_023423415.1). Lineage (GTDB taxonomy): Bacteria > Pseudomonadota > Alphaproteobacteria > Rhizobiales > Xanthobacteraceae > Pseudorhodoplanes. The sequence continues at coordinate 2,617 of JAFAFP010000002.1, forward strand.
GTCCGTGAAGCGGTCGCTGCCGCCGAAAAGGAACTCGCCGTCCTGACGGCCGAGCGCGCCGAAATCGAAGCGGTGCTGCCCGAATTGACCGAGAACGATCCGATGCAGGCCGCCGAGGGTCACGCCCGGCTCGTCGCGGTCGAGCGCGAATTGCCCATTGTTCGTGAGCGGCTGCGCCTGCTGAGCGACGGCCTTGCCGCCGCCGAACGCCGCGAACGGGCCGAAACGCTGGAAGCCGATAAACGCAAGTTCGACGCCGCTTCCGCAAAGCTGGCAAGGCGGTTGGAGGTTGAATGGAACAAGCACGCCAGCGCGCTTGCCGACCTTCTACGTGCCATAGAAGCCAATGACATCGAACGCGACCGTATTGGCCAGGAGGCGCGGGAACTGGGCGTGCCGGGCGCTGGTGATGGCGCGGAGTTCATCGCGCGCCGCGAGCGGTTACTCGAGGGTGGGAAGTCACTGTCACGCGCCGTGGAACTGGTTGGTTTGGATGGGAGGACAATATGATCGCCCGCTTCCTCACCATCGCGACCGAGCCAGAAAGTGATGCCGAATGGTTTGCCGACCATCGCCGCCAGTTTCGTGTCCGGTCGGACGGGCCGGGTTGCATCATCGTTACCCGAGCCGGCAGTGCGCAGCATATCCCGATGCCGATGCACGCCGGTCTGCGTGATGCCGATGACGAAACGCTCGGGCACATGTTTCGGGCGTTCCGGCAAGCCGCCGCTGCCAACATTCAATGAAAAAAGGGCGGCCGTTCCGGGCCGCCCAGCAAGGATTGTGCCCGTGAATGATACTCCTGAACCGGCCTTGCCGGAAAGCGTTGCGGTGGCCTTGGCCGCCATCGAAATGACCGACGCCAAACCCGAAGAAGTTCCCGAGCGCCTGTTCGATATGCGGACCGCGTGGTTGGAGGCCGTCGAAGATGGCGAGGATGTGGACGCGTATGCCGTGGCCGATGCCATTCCGCCTCAGCCCCCCGAGGTCGCCGACGCCATCGACACGTGGCTGGCAGAAGTGCAAGGCGACGTCATCCGCGCCATGCCGATCCTGTTGACGTTCGCCAACGCAAACCCCGTCCGCGCCCTGTCCGGCATTCGCGTCTTGTCCTTCGAGGCCGGCAAAGAGGGCGATGATTTCGAGGAATGGCGGGCCGAAGCCGAGACTGCGCTTATCCGCGCCATGCGATTGTCTGACGGTCCAGTTCCCCTTCGGCTCGATCTGCTTATGGATGCCCTTGAGGATGCGTTCTTCGCCGGCCGTCAGGAAGGCGGCATTGAAGGTGACCCGCCAAGCGCCGAGCCGCATCCGGTTTACGCTGCAAGGATAACAGCCGCTCGCCGCGCCGTGGCCGACCGGCTGGCCGAAGCGGCCGACCTTGACGATTTGGTTGACGCAATTCGGGATGATTTCGGCATTCAGCATGGTGATGCTTGGCTCGCTGTGGAGGAGGTTTCTCGCGCGGCCGCTGTCGTGGGCGACAAGCACGCAAACCGGCTTCGTCACGCGCAGATCGTGGGCGTGCACACTTGGTTTGCTGATCATGCCGATAGGGCCAAGTCGCGAGGCAAGCTCACTGTCGGGACCATGGTGATGGCCGAACGGTCGCGCTCTTTCTTAAAGGGGATTGCCACATGAGCGCGCAACTCATCGAACGCGCCATTGACCGCTATGGGAAATACTTGGCTGTCGGGGCGCGCCCCTGCGATGCGGCCTGCTTCGCCGCTGGTGACGCGGTGAGCGACGGCCCGGAGGAAACCTACAGGGAAGTGCTGCGCGCCGTTCAAGCTTCCGACCCGCGCGCGTTAGACATTCACGCGAAGGGTAGAATGCGGATGGAAATTCCCGTGCCGCCTTGGAAGCCTGTGCCGGGCGGAGCGATCAAGCGCGAAGGCAATTTAATCCATCTTCGCATTGATGCGGACACGAAGCCATGGACGGGCGAGGCGGGGGGCGTGCCGGATGTGCTCGAAGCACCCGAAACGCCGGCCGAACGCCGCACTCGGCTGGAAATGGACACAAAGATCGGCAGGCCATCCGGCATGAACGCCGCCGACCTTATGGCGGCGGAATTCCCCGACATTAAGTGGATCGTGCCGGGATATCTCACCGAGGGCCTAACTCTTCTCGCTGGCGCCCCGAAAATCGGCAAGTCGTGGATGGCACTCGGGCTTGCGCTGGCGGTTGCGGCTGGCGAGAAGGCATTCGGCGAAATCCAGTGCGAGCCCGGCCCCGTGCTATATCTCGCGCTCGAAGACAATCTGCGCCGCTTACAGAGCCGACTCCGATATATGGGAGTGACGATAGGCCCCGCTGGTCTGCACTTCGAAACTTCGTGGCCATCGGTGGACGACGGTTGCGTTAGCCGAATGGAGCAGTGGCTCGATGAACACGATGACGCCCACCTGATTGTCGTTGACGTTTTCGCCAAGATCAAATCGGCCAAAGGCGGCAATCGCCCCCAGTACGATGTCGATTACAAAGATGTCACGGCCCTCCAGCGACTGGCCCTGGATCGGGGCATTGCTATCGTGCTGGTGCACCACACGCGGAAAGCAGACGCGGACGGCGATCCCTTCGATTTGGTGTCGGGCACGCGCGGGCTGACCGGTTCTGCGGATTCTACGTTCGTTCTGACTCGGGCATCAGGCCAAGGCGGCGCTGCACTTTACGGACGCGGCCGAGACATCGAGGAAGTTGAGAAGGCCGTCACGTTCGACCCGCAAACCTGCCGGTGGACAATTGCCGGGCCGGTGGTCGAACTTCAGGCTAGCCCGGAGCGGCAGGAAATCCTTGAGGTGCTTCGACGAGCGACCGAGCCGATGCAGTTAGCCGACATCGCCGAGGCGGTGCAGAAGTCAGCCAAGACAGTTTCCAACATGCTGGGCAAGATGGTGGAAAGTGGCAGCGTCCGTAAAGCTGCCACCGGGCAATATGAACTCGCCACGCCTACGGCTCGTCCGTGGTCCCCTATACCCTGATGGAAACGATGGAAGCGATGGAAGACAGGTGTTTTAATCCAACTTCCATCGTTTCCATCAAATCCATCGGTTTTAGCTAAGACAGTAGAAGGCGTGGTGTGCGGGTCAGAATTCCTTCTCGCCATACTTGGCGAAGACGACCCGCCAAAGGTCACCCTCATCATCCAGCTTCTCGGCTGGCGTGCAGAAATCGAACAGCGGCTCGAGCTGCATAATTTCATTCTGCCCGATAAGGCTCAGGAGGTATCGCCCCTTGTTCTTTCCGGCTATCTGCTTTCGCACCACTGGTCTGGCAAAGGCGAAGACTGCTTGCGGCATTCGCTCGGTCGCATAAGCGTCACCTAACCTCACCGCGTTGTTCGAGATGAATTCCCATCCAGTCGTTTGATGGGTCGGCACGCACGTTGCCTCCCCGCCATCTGAAGCATCAGTAGTCGGAGTTAGCTTCCTTGGCTCGCCTGCCGTGTCCCGTGGCGCAACCGCCGTAGTAGGTGATGGCACTTGGTCCCGTCCTAAAATCTTCGCTTCCAGATTCGGCGTCCAGTGAGTTATGGCCCAAGCTCCGGCATTTTCCCGCATCCCTGGTAAAAGGTATTCGATGAAGACGCGCTCGTAGTTGCTGTCCTGGTCGCGGATGCTTTTGCCCAGGGCTACCAACTCGCTGTATGAAATTTCCCGCGACAGGCGGACCGTGACCGACCTTTTGATCCGCCGAATGTTGTGGCCTTCGGTTGTGGAGATTACAGCCGCGTCAGGTGATGCGGCCTGCGCCTTTGCGGCGGCAGCGACGTGTGCGGCCTTCTCTTCGGCCGTTGGCTCGGGCACCGTTATCGCCAGACCGATGAAGGACGCGATAAACAATCCAAGAGATATGGCGGCAATCCGCTTTCGGCTGGGGCGTTCAGGTCGGCCGAAGCGGTAGATCGAAGGCGCGACAAGACCGATGATACCGCCTACCAAAGATGCCAGTAAAGCCAGCGAAAATAGCGCTGGCACCACGTCCTGTTCTTGCATTGCCCCTCCCCCTGAATCAATCAGAGGTGGGATAACATGGTGCGGATTCTGGTAGGCGCGACAGATGTGCGCGGGGCTGCATGTCTAGCGGGATTGATTGGTTAGCCGCGTGCTTACCCTTTAGGTCCGAATCCATTTCTGCGATAGCGCCCCTTCTTTGAAAGAGGCTAATGCGATGGACTGGGAGGTCGTGGTCGACGGTGTGAAGACACCGATCCGGATAATTGGATCGGGAAAGAAGTGGGAGGCGGTCGGACAGGACGCGGCTGGCGCCACTTTCAAGGTGACGGGCTACAGTCGTCAGGGCGTTGCAAGCAAGTGGGCAGAGCACGCCGAGATGCGCGCCAGAACCTAGTATGGGTAGAGGCGCTGAGCACCAGCTTCCCTATGCCGAACGATACCTCAATGAACCACCCCCGGTCGGATGCACAGGTGGATAGCCAGATCGCAGGCAAGAGCAGTCGGCCTTGGTCGCGCTGCTCTTTCGTCAGCACGAATTTCCCAATCCTCATGGCGAGTTCCTTTCGCCATGGAATCTACGGTTGCCGACCCACACTAGGCAGCATGATCTGGTGGCGCATCGCTGGCCAACGCGTGCATATCGAGTTTTGCGCGCCGACGCGGTGACTAGGTCGAAGCGCGGTATCGACCGTGGCAAGTAGTGAACATCGACCGCGTTATGGAAGCCTAGTCATTGGCTCGACGGATCATATCCACGAGTTCGCCTATCCGCTCCCGTAAATCGAGGACATCGAGATCGTGGACACCATCACCAACCACGGCTCTGCTCACCTTGACCTTGTCGACGTCCGTTTTGATCGTATCGCCACCCAGGCTTCCGGCCCGCCGCTTGGCGTTCGCCAGCTCAAAGTGGAGCGCGTGATTATAGGGGGATTCCTCAAGGGCCGCCCCGTAAATATTCTCATAGAGGCTCTGCACGCTTCTCTGGAGTCTATCGTGCTTTATGTAGTTTTCAATTTCACGGCCCTTCGTGACCCAGGCTACGCCGCCGCCCTTCGCAAACTCATCTTTCAGCCGCTGCTTAGTGGCATTTATACGAGCCTGTGGGCTTGGCTTATCGCTATCCATAATAATTGCGAGATGGCGATTGAGAGCGCGAAGCTGAATGAATTCAGAAACCTCTTCATCGTCTACGGAAAGGTGACTTAGTAGACGTCCACCATAGAACATTATCGAATAGTGGATGCCCTCAACAAGTCTCGGGTCGACTAGACTGATCCAGTGCTGGACGTAAATTCTATCCGATGGCCCTTCGACCCAAATAACAGCGTTTGCTTGCACGATATCCGATGCGCGATGTCCAAGGTCCACGCAGATGGCGAAGCGGTCCTGCCTTAAAACAGCTTCTCGGATTGTCGTCGTATCGTTGTTTAGCGATACATGGAATATTGCGGCTTCCGGCGTATCTATGAAGGCTGCAGAGTGGGTTGCTACGAAGTATTGATTGGTAGTCTCGGTGCCGAGATAACGCACAAGTTTTCGCTGAAGGAGCGGATGCAAGTGTATCTCGGGTTCTTCAATGCAGACGATTTGCTTTTCGGCTAACGTGCAGAAGGCAGCGATCATGATGACTTCTTGAATGCCCGTGCCAAGAGAACTCAGGGGAAGCACGCGTCCATTCATGTGCACAAGTATGTGCTCGCGGCTATGTGGTATCTCGATTTCGGCGTCAGGCCGACCGGTCACGAACTGAAGAAATCCATTAATACGCTGGAACTTGTCTCTATCCTGACGGTGATTATGATCTGGGTTTTGAATGGTCGCGAGGCGGTCGATCAGACCGGCACCACTGTAGTCGTTGAATCCCACACCCTTTGGCCCGATCTGGCGAATAGCAGGAATTATGTGGACGTTCGGCAAGACAACCTGGAGCGCAGATTCAATTCTTGCGACAGTCTCCGGAAACCAGTGCTGTGCGATACTGCCGCCGCCACTGCCGGTTATCGCCACCCAAAGCCGGTTCCAGTCGTGATCGGCAATGCTGTTTCTCAGTCGGTTCGCATCGACAATTAACTTAAGGTCGCCTCGATATGGCAGGTCGCTGCCTTTCCACAGGATTCCTTTGTCGTCAGCCATTGAAGTGATGACTTTTGTGAGAGCGGTCGCCAATTCGTTGTGATGTTTCACCTTCTCAAAGTTTTGCAAACAGCGATCTAGCGCCTCGCTCTCACTGTAGCCAAGTGCCATAAATATCGGCTTTCCGGACGCGCCACCGTGTCTTTCAAGAGAGTCAATCTTCTGTGACGCTTGCGACGCGTCACGGCCAGTTGGCGGCGGCAAATATCTGCTGATGAAATTCAGAACGGTCGATTTGCCGACATTGTTAGCACCAATGAAAAAATTGAAAGTCTTGAATTCTGGCATCTTCTGGAGGGTATCGCTGATCCCTCGGTAGTTTCGTAAGGCTAGTGCTCGCAGATAAACCGGCATGACAATCCCCCCAAAGCCCCTAGGTAGGGTATCGAACGTTGGCTGAGGGTCAATAATGAGGTGTAGGTTGTGTACGGTAATTAGGGCGTGTTCGGCCACCGAAACAACCGCGCACGCCGTGCTTTTTGTCGCCACCATGCTTGCATGGCATCGTACACAAACCATCCTGAGCGCATCTCCGCCTGCTTAGGAGGCGAACGGCACTGGCTAGGCCCACCATGCTCGAAACATGGCGAGGTTCCTCGCTTCGTTTCGTCAGGCAATTGCGTGCACTGCTCGCGCATCGCGAGCCGCGAGTCTGCACGGCGCAAAGCTTCGTCCCCGGAGAATCAGCGGCGCCGTGCCGAACGCGCGGCCCGGATAGCGGCCCGCAAGGCCCGACAAGCGGCAAAGCTGCCTCGGATCAATATAGTTGACCACCCCGCACGTCTGGCCGCTCAGGCTGCCGGTGAGAGAACATGGCTCGGCCCCGACTGCCGGCATGGGCACGGGGGACTTCGCTACACCTCCAGCACCCACTGCGTCACCTGTCGGCGCACCACGAACAGGAAAGCAGCTAATGCCAAAGCTTGAAATCACCCTCGACCGCCGCGACTTGGCCCGTTTCCGCACATTGCTGAAAGCGAACAGGACGATGGCGGCGAAGTCGCTGACGCAGGTGGCATATGCCGCGCGCGACGACTGGCGGCGGCTGTTCCCCACGATGTTCCACCTGCGCCGCCGCTGGCTCATCACCGGTGCGCGCGTGGACATGGCCACGCCGAGCACTTTGACCGCGCGCGTCAAAAACATCGACAAATTCTTCGGCCGGCACACGGAGGGCGTCGACACGCCGAAGCGCGCAGCGGATGGCCGTCTGTTCGTTCCGAACGAGCCCGTGGTGGAACAGGGCACGCACACCCGCATCCGCTCGCGGCTGCGGCAGATGGAGCGTACCAAGCGCAAGCCGTTCGAGGCGGGGGGAATGCTGCTCCGGCGCGAGACGAAGAAGAGTACGCCGCTGCGCGTGCTGGGGTATCTGCGTAAGGACGTGGACATTGAGCCACGGTTCGATGCGCTGGGCGTGACAGAGCAGGCCGTGCGGAAGAATTACGGGCGCCTATACGAGCGGATGCTGGTGCGCTGGGCCAGGACCGGCAAGGCTTGACGGGCGGGGTGGCAGGAATGACCCCCGCACAAATGCCGTGGGTCCTCCCGGACGGGGTACCTACCTCGGGTTTCGCGCGATGGCGTACATCGGCTAGCTATGAGGTTGAAATTCCGGGTTGTTTCCACACGCCCGCACAATCTGTCTAAAAATTAGGCAGTGCCGCCAGTTTGCGGCGACGATTGAAAATCGCTGATAACAAATTCTCGATTTAGGGGCCACCGAGATGGCCTCCCGCACGCGCGGCAGGTCGACCAAAATCACCGCATGTCCAACACCGCAATCAAGCGCCCGAGTCGCATCTCGATCCCACCGCATGCGACGCCGATGGCGAAACTCGTGTTCTTTCTGATGAAAGAACAGGGGATAACCTACGAGCAGTTGGAGCACTATTCAGGCGTACTCAAGAGTACGATCAAGAGCTGGAGGTCTGAGAAAAAACCGAGCCTCGAGTCGTTGCAGGCCGCCCTCGGCGCCCTCGGCTTCGGCATCGCCCCTTACCCACTTCTCGACACGCTGCCGTCCCATGTGCGTGAGCAAGCTGAAGAATTGGGCATGTCGTTCTTCCGCGACGACCACGCGCTCGCCACCGCAGTCGCTGCCGCGATGTCGAAGCCCGGCGCGCGCGGCACTGCAACCTCCCGCGCCCCCCGTATTCAATATCGCTCCCCCATCCTGTTGGCCGAAGCCGCATGACGATGGTCCGCCTGGAATTCCCGATCGAATCCGGCTTCGCTGGCGTGCCCGCAACACTGCTGGTTCCCGTCCGCAATCTTTCCGCCAGCGAGCTTGAGCCCCTGCAGGATGCCGATCCCGACACCCTGATTGCCGCCTGCACCGGGCTCGCTCCGGAACAGGTCGCCAGGCTGACGCCCAACGATCGCGCCAACATCATCGCTGCGCGCCGGAGTATGACCCAATGACTGAACTTGAGCGCGCCCGCGCCAATCTCGCTGACGCCCAGGCCAGCCTCGCCGCCGGCACGAATCCCTATGCTGCACAGAATCTCGCCAGCGCGCGCAGCCGGCTCGCGAGACTGGAGGCGGCGGCCTGCGCCCCCACCCAAGCACCGCCGCCTCCAACACCCGCGCCCGTCGCCAGCAAGCCCGCACCAGTTCCGCCCCAGCCGGTCGGCACGCGCGAGGAACGCCTTGTGCGGCTCGCCGACGCTTGGGGCGTGGATGATGCCACCCTTGGCGCTGCGATCGACAACGGCACGAAGCCTGATGAATTCGCGCTCATTTGCAGCGAGGAAGCGCTCCTGGAGCAGGCCGTGCAGGAGATCATGGAGGCGTGACCCCGGCCCGCTGCACTATGCGCCTGCGCTTTCCAATCGATTTGCCCGGCGGGCGGCTCGAGTCTGTCGTGCTCGACCTTGATCGGCCGGGGCGCATGGAACCGGCCAACGATCGTGCGAACATTTCGCGCATCATCGGCCTGCCGCTCTCGCTGATCGATGAAATGGCCGAGTCCGATTATGTCCGGCTGCTCATCACGATCGAAGAAATGAATAATCCTCGGCTTGCATTGCAGGCGGTGCACTGATGTCCGCCGCCATGAATGTGTTCGTGAACATCGGCGCGCGCATTGGCGCGTCATTCAACTCGTCAGTTCGGCAGGCTGAAACCCGGCTGGAGCGCATGGGCCGGCGCCTCGAAATCACGGGCGCGAAGGTGAAAGCGTTCGGCAGCGACGCCCTTAGCGCGATCGGCGTTGCCACGGCAGCCGGTTACGGCTTCAGCCGGGCCATGCGGCCTTTCGTTGAATTCGAGGACGGCCTCGTCCGGCTCGGAAACGTCGCCGAGATCAGCGGTCCCCGCCTTGACGCTGTTGGCCAGCGCATCATCGATACAGGCGCAAAATACGGCATCGGCGGCAGGCAGGCATTAGCCGGTGCGCAAGATTTTCTGGCGGCCGGCCTCAAGATCGAAACGGCGTTGGCTGCGCTCGATCCCACCTTGAAGCTGGCCAGGGTGGCAGGCATCGAAGACGCCGAGGCGAGTCAGGTCGGCATCGCGGCGATGCAGAACTTGGGCGTGCGCGACACACAGTTGGGTGCCGCGTATGACATCATGGCAAAGGCCGGCAAATTGGGCCGGTTCGAAGTTGATGATCTTGCGAAGGCGCTGCCAGGGCTCGCCAGCCGTGCCGGTGCGCTTGGCATGTCTGGATTGGATGGCGTGCGCCGCATTTCGGCGCAGGCGCAGATTGCGCGTGAAAGTGCCCGTGATGCCGACGAAGCCGCGAACAACCTCCTGAACTTCTACGACAAACTTTCCTCTGGTGAGACGCAGCGCAAGTTCGCGAAGATGGGCTTGAGCGGCGAAGGTGTCTTCGCGCAATCCAAGGCAGAAGGCACCGACTTCGTTGACGCGATGCTAGATGAGATCGGCCGCCTTACAAAAGGCGGCACCGATGCGTTCGCAATGTCCGCTCTGTTCGAAGACCGTCAGGCAAGGCAGGGCGCGGCTGCGCTTGTGCGCGAGCGTGCCAAGCTGCAGGCGATCTATGCGGGGACCGGCAACGCTTCCGGCACGCTGGATACCGACTTCGCGAACATCGCGAGCACCACGAAATTCGGGCTGGATCGCTTTGCGGCAGGCCTCGAACGAGTCGGCATTGCCTTCGGTCGTGCGTTCGGCCCGATGCTGGGCGACGCGGCGATGGGGCTGGCGACGTTGATGGAACGGTTCGCCAACTTTGCCGAACGCAATCCAGCCGTCATCCGCACTATCGGTTTGCTCGTCGGCGGCTTCATTGGGCTCAAGGCCGCAGTGCTGGGCGGCGCGTGGGTGATGGGCTCCGTTATCGGCAGCATAGGCGGATTTATCACGCGTTTGACCGGGTTATGGCGGGCGACGCTGGGCGCACGCATGGCTTTAGCCATGCTGGCCCGGTTCGGGCTGGGCGCGATCCTCGCCGTTAGCTGGCCGGTTGCCGCTGCTATAGCAGCTATCGGCCTCGGCCTCGCTTGGATCATTGCGAAGTGGGATGGCATCAAGGCGTTCTTTAGCGGTTTCGCGAAGGGTTTTGCGCAGGAGATGGGGCCGGCCCTATCCGCATTCAGTGGAGCGTGGGATACGCTGAAAGTCGCCATGGCGCCGCTCGAGCCTCTTTTCGCCAAGGTGCGCGAGGCATTCGGCTGGATATTTGGCCCACCGGCTGTTGAGGGCTGGAGCAGCGCGGGCGAGGTGATTGGGCGCATTGTTGGGCGCATGGCGCGCATCATCGGTGTACTTGCCGAGGGCGCGGCGCGCGCAGTCACGGCGGTTGGCAAATTCTTTGGCGTGAGTGAAAGTATGCCAAGTGCGCTAGGTGCACCTCGCATTGGCGCCCGCGCTCTTGGCGGTTCGATTTCGGCTGGCAGGCCGTATCTTGTTGGTGAACGCGGGCCGGAGATGGTTGTGCCCGGACGGTCGGGCACTGTCATTCCCGCCCACGCCGTCGCCGCGATGCGCCAAGGCGGCAGCACAACTGTCACCAACCACTTCGTTATAAACGGCGCGACCGATCCGCAGGCGACCGTGCGCGAGATCGAGCGCTATATGAGTCGGATGGCTGTAGGCCAGTCGGCGCTGCTCTCGGATTAAGGCACGGGCCGCAATTGGGGCAGTACGTCATCACCGAAGTGCGCGAGAGGCAGATCCCGACCTGTTTGCCGAATGCCTTGTCGCGCTGGCCGTGGTGGCGCCGAAGTTGACGGCGAGTTTCTGGCGAAGTCGGTGACGCATACCTTCACGGGCAGCGGCTACACGACTTCGGCCAATCTGGAGACGGAGGGCGCCTAGCGCGGCCAGCGGAACGCCTCCGCCTCAATGGATATTTCGGCATTAACCCGAAAATCAGTTCCGCATCTGGGAATGGCGTAACATCCCGGAAACCATAAAGCATAAAACCTAAGGGCGGCCACTGACGGATATTTCCGTTGGCGCGGCCAAGTCATTCCAATGAGTTAGCGCTCCAGTGACGGAAGCATCCGTAACTTATCCGTTATTATTCAATATGTTAAGTCGAGTGAGCGCCTTGCGAAATAACCCCGCTTGTGAAATGCACAGGGCGCCGGCGCGGTGCCGGCGTGTATGGAGTAGGTGGAATGACGTTTTTAGAAATGGCCGCGCGTCTCGATGCGCTTGAGGAAATTCAGAGCGAATGGCCGGGATTGGGCCCTAAGGCGTTCTCTACCGTCATTGCGGCAGCGGAAGCTGAGGTGTTGGCTGCAACGCCTTCGACGGCGGAGGATCGCGCTTGGCTGTACGCGCGCTTTGAACGGTCGATTGCCAACGATTGGACTGATGAGACGAAGGGGCCGCTGCTCAGTGCGCTGGGGCGCGCGGCGTAGATGGCAGCAGCGCGCCTCGACCAACTGCAGGGCCATTTCCCTGTGATTACGCCGCCTCGATCCACGTGTTGTTCGATCTTTTGCCCTCCGCAATCCTACCGACGATAGCACGCTCTGTGATCGAAAAGACAAAACCCAAATAGCGCGTGCGTAGGCCGAGCAACTTCTTCTGCTCCAGGCACACTGCCAGCTTTTGGCCATCCGGTGATTGCTGTGTGCTTTCTATCGTGCATCGTCCATCAGCGAAGGTCGATGCCAACTTCACGATATCTGCCCACAAGCCCTGTTGATCGGCGGCCCGGCGAGTTGCACTCAGCATCTCGGCTAGCTGTGTCAGGCTTGATGGATCGCTCCGCGTGATGTGCCCTAGGTGGACCAGCAAGCCGGTCAATGCACACGTCCGAATATCGTCGGGGTGGCTGACGTTACCGCTCCATGCGCAGATTATCGCTTCCGCTTGAGTGCAGGCACGACCGTGGATGGAGACGACTGCCTCCCCTTCCAGCAAGCGAGAATGCGAAACGCTGCTGGAAACGAAGTGTTTTTTGAGGGCCCTGCGGCCGCTGACGGCGGATGTTTCCAGCAGTTCCGGCATCACGCGGGCGTGCGATACCGCGCACTCCTCGAGGACGCCGGGAAAAACACCCTGCTGAGACACTGCACAGAATTCGGCCTCGCCCGCCAATAGCACACGACCGGACAGCGGGCAGCTATTGAACTCTGACACATGGCCTTTCCGCCCTGACACTTCTGACCGTATCTCTTGATCAGTGCGGTAAAGCGCGCCGGATACCTCGCTTGGCGCCAGTTCTGACAGCAGCGCATCCGCTTGCGTGAACGCACACTTCCCCATGTGTTCGAATTCAGCCTTACGGCCGCTGAGTGATGAGGTCCCTAACAGCCGCCGCAGCACCTGCTTTCTGCTAACGTCTGACTTTTCGACTTCGCTCGGAACTGCGCGCTGGTGCGACACGGCACATTCAATCAGCACGCCCGGCGCGACCGGCTGGCCTGTAACTGCGCAGCGATCCACCTCAGACGGAGCCAACAGCCGGCCTGTCACTGAGCAACTGATGAATTCAGACTTGTGCCCCGTCTTTCCGGAAACCTCGGACACAGACTTCTGATCGGCCCGGTAAAGCTTGCCGGAAATGTCACTGCATGTGAGTTCCGAAAGCAGCCCGGTCGCTCCTGTGAAGGCGCATTGCCCTATGTGAGCGGGTTCGGCTTTTCGCCCGCTCAGGGCCGAAGTTTTCAGAAGCGAGCGAAGCACAGGCCGCCCGGTTGCGTCGGACTTGTCTACTTCGGTTAGCAGCACGCGCTGACCGCTTGCACTGCAGTTTACGGTGTGCTCGGGTAAGGCAAATTGCTCTGACGTCGCTGACTTCACTAGTAGGTGTCGAAGAACGCGCTTCTGCGAGACGGCGCATTCCCCAAGCGCGTCGAGCGGTACCTGCTTGCCAGACTTGGCGCAGACTTTAAGCGGTGGTGCCTCGATGATCTTGGCCGCCGAGGGGATGATACGCAGTGTCGAGACGTACTCCCTCTCGCTGTCGATCATGTAGGCGACGCGGCCTTCAAGAATGCGGTTCACTGTGCCACGGAGGCCGGCAAGGGTCGTCTGTATGCGTGGTGTGAAATCGTCTTCGAGCTTCTTGGCTAGTCGCGGATCATTTCCGGCTGCGTGCACCTCCTCGCTCGCGCGCTCACTGTAGAAGCGACAGAACTCGGCAATGCCGGGGTCGAGCATCGCCCGTCGTGTGGCCGTCTCCATTGACAGACCAATCTGCTCAGGGCGATCGATGACGGTCGGGATTGGGTCAAGCAGCATGCTGCCATTTACAACCTGATGGTCGTCTTCTGAGCAGTCGATCGGAATCAGGCGCTCGTAGCTATCGTGCGCGACTGTCGCTCGGACTTGTAGAAAGGCTTTGCCGGAATATCGCCGCGTTACCTTCGCCAGTCTGGCGGTTCGTAGCGTGCCGCCGAATGAGTTGACCCAGCGAGTTGCGACAGTTTTGGCGACTTCTTCCGGCGTGCTGTCGGCATCCTTCACGTCGTGCATGCCGGATTGCGTCAGGCGTACGGTGAGACGGTCGAATGAGGGAGTGCCGGGTGTGTAGCGCGTGACGCGGTTGTCAGCTTCGCCGTCCTCTGCGAGGGAAATTGTTTCACGCACGCCGTCGAGCTCGCAAGAAAATACATCCGGCGATTTCTCGATCAGATTTGCGCCCAACGCCTTCAGGCCCGCAAGTACGAATTTGCGTGCCGTCATCGAACGTTCTTGGGCGGGAAGATCGGGGCTGCGAGGCCCCTTGTAGGCGGCGCCATCCATCGCACCGAGCATTTCGTCTATGCTTTTCTCTTCCTCGGCGAGAACCTCGCCGCCTCGATCGATGCTTTCTTCTGCGGCGCGTGCAGCCGCTTCTACGTCCTTTCCAGCGAGGCTATCCAGTACCAGTCTCAGGATATGGTCCTCGAAACTTTCCGCCCCGTCGTCCTCGCCATCGCCCATGCCGGACGCCTGCAGCAGCGATTCGATATCGCCGATAGCATGGCTCGCCATCTGCAGCTTCTGCATCAGGCGGCCAACAATGTAGTCCTCAAACGTTCCTGCCAGTGTCACGCTGTAGACTAGGACATGTGCGTGCTCTGACCCCAGCCGCTGAACGCGGCCGACACGCTGTTCGACGATCATCGGATTCCACGGCAGGTCGTAGTTCACCAACACGTTGGCGGCCTGCAAGTTGACGCCTTCAGACCCTGCCTCAGTGGACACAATCACATGGATTTTGGGCGGCGACGCCCTAAGGGCGCCGATGGTCGCTTGGTTCTTGCCGGTGGTGTCGCCATTGATGATGCCGACCGCGACGCCGAGAGATTCAAGATAGCCTTGAATGGTGGTCTGTGTTTCCCGGCGCTGGGTAAACACGACCATGCGCCAGTTCTGAGGGTTTTCGCGCTTGAGCTTGTCGACCAGCGCTGCCACGCCTTGCAGCTTGGCGCTCATTTTCATGCTCTTAACCACGGCCCTGAACTGGACCGCTACATCTGCTGGGAAGGTGCCCTTCCTCCCCATATTTTCGAGCTGGGCCGCGCAGGCATCAGGGCTGCTGGTCAATGCCTGCAGAATGCTAATCTGCGCAAGCCGATTGAGTTTTTGGATCGGTTTCGCGATGAGCTTGATTAGCTGCAACTCTTCCGGCGTCGGCGCTACCCCCTGCCTGAACACCTTGCGGCTCGGAAAATGAAGCTTGGCGTCACCACGGCGTACTCGAGACATGTACCCGTATACGATTGCGCGGAATTCCTCTCTCGCCTCCATCTTCAACTCGCGCGCCTGAACGCGATTGTCGGCGATGAATTTGCGCGCGAACATTCCTTCGCTGCCAAAAGGGTTCTGATGTCCCCGTGCTACTGTCAGCAAGTCTACTAACGAGTAGAGGTCCCACAGCCGGTTCTGGATCGGCGTGGCAGTCAGCATCAACACGAACTTGAAGGCGCGGTCGGCGAGCACCCTGCGAACGCGTTGAGCCACCTGCGGCGGGTCCGGCACCCCGTAGAGGTTCCGCAGCTTGTGCGCCTCATCGAGAATCAACATCTGAAATCGATCGCGCGGCAGGCGCTCGATATATTGGCGCGCGGAGTGATATGTGGTTATCACCGCGCCGACATCGCCATCCGGCTCGGCGTCAAGCAAATCACGGCCAACAGCGACCTCTGCGGGAATGTCGAACTTGGTCTCCAGCTCCTCTTTCCACTGAGGTCCCAAAAGCTTCGGCGCGACGATCAGGATGTTGCTCAACCGACGCCGAGAAATCAGTTCGCTGGCGATGAGTCCGGCACTGATGGTCTTGCCGAGGCCGACATCGTCGGCCAGCAGCGTCACCGGCAGGCGACGGCAATAGGTGATGAGGTTCGTGACTTGATGGTGGTACGGCGCGACCCGTTCGCGCCAACGGTAGGCTGACTTCAGGTCGTTGCGATCATTGATAATAATCGGGTCTACGAGACCCCACTCCAGCCCCGCGCAGTAAACATCGAACTCGCCCGGCTCCTTGGCGCGGCGCAGCGGTTTGATCTGGACCTGCTGAGATGGTGATGACATCGCGCGCCCCATCACGCTTAAACTTCGCGAACTCGCCAAGTTATGAAAAGTAAGACGGCTGACAGTTCGATGTATTCTCAGTCTTCGCCCGACCTGTTGTCCACAAGAAAGCCAATGGCGCCGTTCCTATGGCAATCGCTGCGGTTGGGTAAAGCCACACCTTCGGCACGGCAGCAAGGGCCGTTAATGCGCCGAGTTCGTAGCCTTCATAGTGCGAGTTCGTCATACCGAGACTTGAAAAAGCGCGTGACCTCATCACGTCGTCCGGCCGCAATCAACTGAAGCAAGGTGCGTAAGTCCGCGTCAGTCAACACGATGATGAATCCACGCCCGTCCTGCGCTGCATCTCGACACCGGGGTCTCGTTAGGTCTGACCTCGAGTCCGCTCGACATAGAAGCAGCCCAAAAAATCCGCGCTGATGTCCAAACCGGCCAGTTAGCTGGTCAAGTTCCGGGTTGCCAACATCCGTGCTGTAGTTCTTGCACTCGACGAAAACGTGCGTGCTGCGTGTTTGTGCGGCGACCATCACTTGATAGAAAAAGCCGTCGCGCGCAGCATTCGTGAAGACAATATCGACGCGTTTGCGCCCTTCGTGGATCTCACGCTCTTTGATGGGCCAAATAAGATCTGGATGCAGAATGAAGGTGAGAAGTCCGACGCATAGTGAATGATAATCTCCGGCGGCTTCGTTGCCTGAGGGGACAGATGCGAGGCGTTGTTCAAGCGCGCTGGCGAATGCCGCCTCATCAAACCCTTCCTCGAGTTCGGCCGGGGATAGAGCGCCCTCAGCTCCCTTAAGCTGCTTGTACGCCTCAAGTACATCGGGATGCGCAGTGACGAATTTCGCCAACTCGTCTTTGATGAACGGATGGCGTTCCTTGACGT
Source organism: Pseudomonadota bacterium (assembly GCA_023423415.1). Taxonomy (GTDB): domain Bacteria; phylum Pseudomonadota; class Alphaproteobacteria; order Rhizobiales; family Xanthobacteraceae; genus Pseudorhodoplanes. Next base: position 19,546 of record JAFAFP010000002.1, read on the forward strand.
CCTTCTTGTAGACGCGCCGCCGTCCCGATTTCAGAACGCTGACGAGGCCGGTATCGGCTTGCTGATACTCGCCTTTCAGGAACTCGATCATGTAATGATTGTAGAACTCCTGACTTTCAAGCGATAGTTCGCGTCGCACCGTGAATTTCGGAACCAATAGGATGGGCTTGCCGCCGATGATCGGCAGCGGAGCATAGCGGGCCGCCCACCTTGTGCGCTCGGCATCCCAAGCCGCAGGCGTCGATACGTTCCGAGTAGGAATGGCGTGAAGGTCGCATTGTGATTTCGTGTAGGTCAGCAAGGGCCCACGAACGATATTCGTTGTCAGATCGGAAATTTTGTCGCGCCCGATGCCCTCGATGAAGAGTTCGGCCTCTGCGAGGTCGGACAGAAGGCCGGTTTTAAAGGCAACGCTTTTGCGCAATGCCGAGAGAATAAGGCGCCCTTGGAACGCCCCGACACCACGCCCCCTCGGCTTGCCGCTCGATACACCTAGGTAGGTCTCATTGGGCTCGCTGAGCTGAGAGACTAGATGTTGAGCGCGGCGCTCTTCTCCTTTGCGAAGGGTATTGAGAACTTCTTGAAAGAAAGAGCGGATGTGATCGCCGCAGAGGGCCGACCACTCATCGTCTCGAATCTCGATTGCATAAGGATCAACATAGAGTTTGAGATCGTAGTCCGTGTCGATGTCGACAAAGTCGAGTTCGGCTTGTTCCTTGCCCAAATTGAAGTGCCGTGAGAATCGCACGAGTTCTACCAATGTAAAATACGTTGGAACTTAGAAGTGTTACGTTTCGCACCATGCTCCGCTCAGACCATAATGGACCGAGAAACAATGTCACTCCGCGAGCGAGTTGAAGCCTTCATTCGAGATCGGGCCGCGCTATATAGCCCTCTCTTCGCTCGCCCCTGCGATTCACAACACCTCCGCGAGGGGCCTCACCCCATCCGCGCGTGCAATGTCTGAAATACGCCTGCCGGCTGCCACAACGACCGATTGCCGACAACGTAGAGTGCCTCCTTTGCGCGCGTCACTGCAACGTTGAGAATATTCGGCCGGCCGCCTGCCCAATTCCGTGCACCAGTTTGCTGCGCGGCCGGCGCGCCGAGGACAAGGATCACCGCCTCAGCCTCGCGCCCTTGCACGGTGTGTACGGTGCCGATTTGGTCATAGACCCAGCGGCCCGGATCGACCGTCCAGCGGTTGAGGATGCCGCTGCTGCGCACCAGCGCGCGCAAGTTATCCTGCACGACCACGAAAGGCGTGATGATGTAGATGTCGGGCGGCTGGGCTAGTCGCCGCAAGGCACCCAGCAATTTGAGCACCGCTTCGCCTTCCTTGGGGCACCATTTCTCGCTGGCGCTGCCAGAAATATCGATCCAGCGCGACGAGCCGAGAATGTCGCGAATAGCGGACTGGCGCGCGTCCCGGCCCTGCACCATCAGATGCTCGTAAGCTATGGCGTTAGAGATGCCGAACATCGGTTGATCGCATCGGCGGTGCACGAGCAGCGGCACACCAACCGTGCGCGAACCGTGCCGGTTCGAGAATTCAGCGACATAGGGCGTCGCGGCATCGGCCAGTGTTTGCACGGAGGCAGCCGGAGCATTGAATCTGTCTGGATCAACTCCGAAGGTCCGGCAAATGGCTTGCGTCAAAATATCAGGAAGGACAACGACCGGTTCGATTTGCATCGGGTCGCCGACGATGATCGCGCGCCGGGTGCGCATCAGGGCGCCGATGGCTGCTTGCGGCAACGCCTGACCGGCTTCGTCAATGAGCAGCCATCCCAGCGCTTCAGCCGGCAGCTTCCCAAGCATCCGCTCGACCGATGCAAAAGTAGTTGAGACCGCCGGCACAAGCAGGAAAAGCGTCGCCCAAAGATCGACAACCAGCGCCTCTTTGGCAGCGTCCGGCATCTGGCGACCAGAGAAAATGTTCATCAGTGCACCGAGATTATTGCGCAGCGGCTTCGCTGCTGCGTCGGCAAACGCCTTATGCAGCGCCATCGCGGCGACAAAAACGTCGTCGCGGAGCCGGTGCATCTGGTCGTCGAACCACGGCGCTAGGAGATGACGCTCCTCGTGCTCGCGTTCGGCAAAGGACGCATCGAGCATTCGCGTTCCAAGCTTTGCCTTCCACCCAGCCAGGACACGTGCGCCCTCATCGGCTTGGGTCTGCACCCCTGAGTGCTCGGCTTGCGCCACCCTCAGCGCATTCTCCGCATCGGTCGTCGCCTTCGTGGCCGCACTGCACGCCTCTATCGCCGCTTGGTGCAGGTTCTGGGCGTCGGCAAGATCGCGCTGGAGCGCAGCTTCCCTCGCCCGCCATGCGCGAAAATTCGCCGTGTTAAACAGGCGCGCGAAAAAGCCTGGCCGCGCGGCCGCGTGGGTGCGCAACGCCCGCACCGACGCTTCCCGGCACGATTCGCGAAGGCTCAACTGGTCTGCGCGTTCCTGGCACGCGATTTTGGCGCGGTCAAAGGCGGCGCGCATCTTCTCCTGCCGTACCTCGCTCTTGCGCACCGCTTCCACCATGCGCGGCTGCTCGTCCATGAGGTGACGTACGGCCTCAAGATTGGACTGCACCTTCCGGCTTTTCTCCAGCGCCGCCCGGAAGGCTTTACGCGCGGCCTGCCATCGTTGCTTAGCGTGACGCGGGTCACGCGGGGCATTCTCCTCAGTGACGATGTGCGGAGGGCGCTTCTCGATAACCCTGCCCTCTTCGTCAGTGATCTCGATGAACTGCGGTGTGCCGGCGGCGTGCGCGAGATAGCGCGACATGCCGATTTCGTCATCCCACCAGAAGCCATTGCGGAAAGCGCTGCGGTTCTGTGCGTTGCCGAGCACGGCTGCGATGAGCCCCCAAGTGTCTTCCTCGAGCAGGCCGTCCGACAACGCCTTGAAGTAGCGAAGGTCGTGGGCATCATCGGCTATAGCTTCGCTTCCCGGCAGCTCGGCGCTGACATTTTCAACCGCCTTGTTGTTCGATGATGCGATCAGCATCTCGAAACCTTTGAGGCGGGCATCGAGCCGATAAAGATGAAGCCACGCCCTACCGCCGACGCTCAGGCGCTGGCCGGAATTGCTGAAGGCTTCGGCGGGATCATCGTAGTCGGCCATAACCTCGGCCCGCGCGCTGACGACGCTAGCAACGACGTCGCGTAACAGCGTCGTTTTACCGGTGCCGGGAGGGCCGTTCACAGCAAGGATGCCGTCAGTTTTCAGGTCCCGCATGGCAAGGTTGACCGCAGCCTGCTGGAGCAGCACGAGCGGGTGGCGTTCCCTGCCAGGCCAGCGCGCCGCCGGAAAATTCCTCGGCGACAGCGCGTCAAGGAGCGCCTCGGAATCTAAGAGAAGGTCGCACCGCTGGGCCGGATGTTGGACGCCGACATAGCGCTTCAGGTTCGCAGTCGCTGTGCCGTCACGGAAGGATGACGCGGCGGCCGCTAGATCGCCGAGAAAGAAGCTGTTGAGCAGCAGCGGTTCCGGCGGATCGTTGTTGCGAAAATATTGGTAGCTGCGGATCGAAAATCGCGGCGCGTTGATCAGCGCTGCCGGCAGGGCGAGTGTTTTGACGAGCCATTGATACGCCTTGGCGATCGTGTCGCGGTCGAGCGGCAGTAGTTCGCCGTCTTCGTCATGGCGGCGTATTAGCTTGTCGAGCCTTTCAACGAGTGGCTGTTCGGCCGCCTGCCAGCCGCCGAGCGAGGCGAGGTCTCCCGCGAGCGCGCGCGGCACGCCCCAGCCAAAGCTGGAAATCGCCACGGCGGGCTCTTCAACCGGCTTGCCGGCCCGATCCAGCATGATGGTCGCAAGGATTGCCTCACCACGCGACCCCATGCGCTCGGCCCTTGTGTCACCGTAACGCGCGACCATCGCGGCGACGGCATCATCTAGCTTGATGGTTCCCAATATGACCTGATGATAGAGCCGGTAATTCCTGCGCCCGCCGCGTGCATCTTCCCACGCGAGCTTGGCGCCATCGAGCCGCACCACGGCGGAGCGGTCGCCGCCCGTGAGATCGGTCTCACGTCGGAATGCCTGCGGGGAAAGCACCTCAAGCGCCGTCCATGCAGTCAGAATTGACGAGGCGTCATTGGTGACCGCTGGGAACTCCGTGCGCGTCTCCTCGGGTGGAGCGGATAAGTCTACGTCCGCTGCCGGATCTTCCGCCGTGATGGGGATTTCCGCAGATTCCAAATCGTCGGCTTCTTCGGCGGCCGTGTCGGTGCGCGTCATTGCACCGTCGGAAGCGCTTTCCGCGAGAGACAGTTGCTTTGCCACGCGGCTGCGGAGCCGCCCGGCACGCTGCGTCGAGCGATACTCCAGCTCATCGAGCAAATTCCGCAGAAACGGGGCGTCGTCCTGCCGCCGCGTGAACTCGGCTTCAAGTGCTTCGATGTTCCGATTGAAAAGTGGCCTGTTCAAAATCGCCCCCCGTCCCGGCACGCCAGCGGTCTTTTTAGACCGTCTTGAGGAACATCAAATTCGGCCGGCGGGCAAAGCGCAAGCCCTGTGTTTACTAGCTGCTCGCTCCCTTGTCCGAAGGCGGAATAGCCTTCACCACCACCTGCAGGTCAAGCATGCTCACGATCTTGAGCAGCCCGTCGAGCTTCAGGCCCTCATCGATTGCAGAGCGGATGGCATCGGCAGTGAGTCCGGTCTTGTCTGCGATTTCTGTCATGCCCCTTGAGCGCGCTACATCGTTAAGTGCCGCGCGGATGTGCGATGCGTCGCCACCCTCAAAAGCGGCCTCAAGGTATCCCGAAACATCCTCTGCGGTTTCGAGATAATCCGCCGTGTCATAGCGAGTCGTTTTGACGATCATGTTTCATCAGCCTTGCTGCGCGAATCCACACGCTCGATCTGCACTCTCAAACTAGCAATCTCGCACCCCAATCTGACCCCAATTCGGCAAAAACGAAAAGGACCGCGTAAGCGGTCCGTTCGTACTCTCTTGAATTTATTTGGATTTTTTGGAGCGGGCGATGGGATTCGAACCCACGACCCCA
>JAFAFP010000012.1 GCA_023423415.1 Pseudomonadota bacterium
CGTTCGCGAACTGCGCAACAGACTCGAACGGGCCAGCGCCCTTTCGGACAGCGTCGTGCTGTCGGCGCACGATGTTTTCCCCGAAGCCATGCTCGATGACATCAGCCCACAAACATTGGCGGGTGCTCGGAAACTGGCGGAGGCCGAGCAGATCGAACGCGCACTGGCGGCGTCCCAAGGGCGGATCGGCGAGGCTGCCAAGCGCCTCGGCGTATCCCGCACGACACTATGGAAGCGGCGTGGAAAATAAGCGCTTGCGTCACCGTTGAACAGAGCAATACCACGCTGAAACGACACCACGGCAGGTCCGCTTGGGGGCATGCACTATCGTAAGCACTTCCGCTGCGGCCTCGAGAGCGGACGTGGTGGTGGCGCTGTCGTTGACATCCCCGGCGCGAAGGTCGATGTCCGCAGCTGAGACAAAGCGAAGTTTATATTGTCGACCAAATTGTACGATCTAGCCGTGAGTGCCGCGGCGTCAGTCTAGAAGCGACCGGCTTCAAGCGTCTTCAAATCCCGTGCCTTGCGCAGTTCACGGAACATGGTGGCCCGGCTGACGCTGAGCAAGTTTGCGACTTCTTGAGCGTTGAGTTCCCCAGCATCGATCAACTTCCGAGCCCGCACCACGTCAGCTGGAGCCATGATGCGCCGCCGCCCAGGAATCTTGCCGCGCGCCTTGGCTGCTGCAAGACCAGCGCGTGTGCGTTCCAGCATCAATGACCGTTCGAAGGCGGCAATCGCCGCCATGGCGTTGATCACGAACTTGCCCGTTGAACCCTTGGTGCTCAAACCATCCTCGGTCGTCACGAAGTGCACACCGCGCTTATCCAAGTCCTCTAGAATAGCCACGAGATGCGGGAGCGAGCGGCCGATGCGATCAAGCTTGAAGCAGGCCAGGGTGTCGCCCTTTTCCAGCGCGGCGAGCGCCTTTGGCAACTGAGGCCGATCGTGACGGGCACCCGAGGCCCGCTCGAGGAAGATGTGCTCCTCCTTGACCCCCGTCCGGCGTGCGGCATCGACCTGCAGATCCAAGCTCTGATCGCGCGTCGAGACACGGGCGTAAAAGATCGTTTTGACCATCACGGTTGCCTTCGTCCGTTGACACTGATTTTTGATACTCGCTCATGAAGACAATTGTGAGACCACGGATTGATACGATCGCAAAAACGATCGATTTTGAGCCTGAATAGCGTGCCTCAATGTTAGCTAAGTCCCATAAGCTGCCGTCGCATGGGATGTGGTCGGCGATGCGAAACACGCCGCCGACCATGTCAGCTCTCAGGGGAACTGCGTCGCTCGATCAGATGTCGATCTTCTCCGCGATCTCGATCGCATCATCGACTTCGATGCCGAGATACTTCACAGTGCATTCGATCTTGGAGTACCCGAGCAGGAGCTGGACAGCCCGGAGATTGCCGGTTCGGCGGTAAATCAGAACGGCCTTCGTGCGTCGCAGCGAGTGCGTGCCGAACTTCGCGGGATCGAGACTGATGCTCGCCACCCATTCTTGGACGAGCCTCGCGTACTGGCGCGTCGTAAGTCCACCCCGGTCGCCGCCGACCGGCGAACAAGAACTGACCCGCTTTGCGTCCTGTCAGGCGCAGGTACTCGTCGATCGTTTGACGGGTTTGATCGGTCAGCTCAAACCTTACTGGTCGGCCCGTCTCCTTCTGACGGATGGTCGCCCGGTTCATCGAGTAGCCGCTCGGGGCGACATCACCGTCATCGCCGGCAGCGGGCACATGACACCGATGGAACAACCAGACGCCGTCACCGAAGCGCTCCGCGTGTGGCTTCATCGGAGCGACTAAAATGATCAGGCACCACTCGAACTCGAGCCGCTACGCCGCGGCACTGGAGGAGCAAGCTCGCATCGTCATCGGCAACTTGCAGCCCTGGGATGCGGCAGTCGCGGAAATCAAGACATGGCCGGGTTATGCGCCGACGCCGCTATGGTCGCTCGATACGTTGGCCAAGCGGGTTGGCGTGCGCAAGATCTACTACAAGGACGAGAGCCAGCGTTTTGGCCGCGCGCTCGGCAGCTTCAAGGCGCTTGGCGCGCCGTATGCCGTGCAGCGGCTTCTCGCGCATCATGTCGAACGGAAGACCGGGCGCAGACCATCCAGTGCGGAGCTGCGCGCAGGCGAGCATCGCGCGCTGACTGGAGACGTGACCGTCTGTGTGGCGACCGATGGCAACCAAGGGCGAGGATTGGCCTGGGGCGCGCAGCAATTCGGCTGCAAATGCGTCGTCTACATTCACGCCAAGGTCAGCGAAAGTCGCAAGGCGGCGATGGAAGCCTTTGGTGCCGAAGTCATCCGAGTCGCCGGGGAATATGAAGCCTCGGTCAACCGTTGCCGTTCCGACGCCGCAGCCAACGGCTGGCATTTCGTTAGCAGCACCAGCTGGGATAGCTACCAAACGCCGCTCTCACGTCACGTCATGCGGGGTTATATGACCATGATTGACGAGGCGGTCGATCAGTTGCCGTCCGCGCACGCGGTCAGCCACGCCTTCACCCAGGCTGGCGTCGGCAGCATTCCGGCGGCCATCTATATGGGTGTTCACAAACGCCTTGAACGTCTGAAGCCGCGTTACGTCGTGGTCGAACCGACCGAAGCCGACTGCGTCTTCCTCAGCATCGCCAACGGCCGACCGACCCCTGCGGCGGGCACGTTGAAAACCATCATGGCCGGCCTTGCGTGTCGCGAAGTGTCGCCAGCTGCATGGTCAATCCTGCATTGGATCGTGAGTGATGCCGTGGCCATCCCGGACGAGTCCGCGAAGGCAGCCATGCGGGTTCTGGCATCCGACAACGGCGACATTCCGATCGTGGCCGGAGAGTCGGCTGTCGGCGGAGCGGCGACGCTGCTCGAAGCCGCAACGGACGCCGCTCTACGTGACGCACTTGGACTCAAGGACGACAGCGAAGTCCTGCTGTTCGGTTGCGAAGGCGCAACGGACCCGGTGATCTATCGGGAGATCACAGGCGAAACGCCGGAGGCTGTGTTTGCACGGCAAGTAGGCAGGTCGAAAGCATGACAAAACCATACTCCAACGAAACGCTAGCGGTGCAGGCGGATCATTTCGTCGATGGCCGTACGGGCGCCGTGGTACCGCACATCCAGCCCTCGATCACGTTCGCGCGTGATCACAACTACGAGCTGATCGGCGGCATCCGCTATGGCCGTTACGGCAGCCCGACCGTCATCCAAGCCGAGCAGATACTGGCCAAACTCGACGACGGGGTTGAGGCGCGGCTGTTCGCATCCGGCCTAGCCGCCTGTGCCGCGGTTCTCGAAACGGTCAAGACCGGGCAGCACATCGTGGCGCCGCGCGTCATGTATCACGGCGCGCAAAAATGGATGCGCCGCCTAAGCGAGACCCGCGGGATCGGCCTGACGCTGTTCGACCAAAGCAAGCCCGGCGCGCTCGCCGCCGCGATCTGCCCGAACACCGCGCTCGTGTGGGCCGAGCCGATCGTCAACCCGACCTGGGATGTTATCGACATCGCTGAGGCTGCAGCACTGGCACACAAAGTGGGGGCGATCCTCTGTGTCGACGGTAGTGTCGCTCCTCCGGTCACGACGTGTCCGCTGGAACTCGGCGCCGACATTGTGTTCCATTCGGCATCGAAATATCTCAACGGCCACAGCGATATTCTGGCCGGTGTCCTTGTGACCAAGACGACAGACGAGCGTTGGAAAGAGATCAATCTGATCCGCGACCTGTCCGGCGGCGTGCTTGGCTCGATGGAAGCGTGGTTGCTGATCCGCGGCTTGCGAACGCTGTTCCTGCGCTTCGACAGATCCTCGCGAAACGCGCTCGCATTCGCCGGCCACTTCGCCAAGCATCCGCAGATCGAATCCGTCACCTACCCTGGACTGGAGACCCACCCCGGACACGCGGTTGCCAAGCGGCAGATGAAGCGCGGTTTCGGCGGTATGCTGTCGCTATGCGTCAAAGGCGGTGCGGACGATGCACGCCGCGTCGCGGGCGCGTTGAAACTTATTCTGATCGGCGCATCGCTCGGCGGTGTCGAAAGCCTCGTCGAGCACCGCGCCTCGGTCGAAGGACCCGACAGCGTCGTGCCGAAAAACATGTTGCGCTTCTCGATCGGAATCGAGAGCGCCGAAGATCTGATCGCTGATTTCGAGCAGGCGTTGGCCGTTCTCAAGTGACGCGTCAAGGTAACATTCTCTCGCGAGGCGGCGATCGAACGCGCCGCCTGTGCACGGCTAGTCAACATCAACTTCGGATCAGATACCCCTTCCCATCGTCTGAGTGTCAAACAGCTCGTACGCGGTTTCAGCCTCGGCCAACGGCCAGGAGTGCGTGAATAGGCCGTCGACATCGATCTTCGCTCCGAAACGAATCTCACACATTCGGCCTGTCCAGACGGAACCCAAGCGCGGTCAGCTTCGACCAGCTTCTGTAGCGCATCAAGAAGCATCGCCTCGGACAGTGGTGGCATGGCATTACGAGGCGCTCTGCACTCGCCGCGAAGCGGCTCGCATTCATCTGCGGGCGAAAGCCCGCAATCGAGTCGTCCGGTTGCCGGTAAGCCTTCAAGCCCTCTAAGATCGACTGGCCAAAATGCAGTACAGACAATGACGGATGCAGCGTGAACGTGGAGAGCGAGCGACGTTCAAGTCGTGCCATCCACGTTCTGGGGTAAAGACTGCCGTCACCATATGGTCGAAAAACGCACTTCCCCAGCCGCAAGTCTTTGCCGGCCCTGTCCCACGCACGATCTTTTTAGTTTCGTATTGTTGTCAGCCATTGCAGGCGTCCTTTAACTTTCGCAGGCGGTCAGACCTTGGCAGAGCAGATGACGTTGGTATCAGCCGAGCCGCATGACGAAGGGATTGGCGGGGGGCTGCGACGAGTTGTTGAGCCACACGGTCTTGGACTGCATGTAGCCTTTGATCATTTCCTGACCATTTTCCCGGCCGAGGCCACTGTCTTTGACCCCGCCGAACGGCGCCATGAAGCTCAAGGCCCGGTAGGTGTTGATCCACACTGTTCCGGACTGGAGCCCTTTCGACATTCGGAATGCCCGCGCAGTGTCCTTGGTCCAGACACCAGCGGCCAACCCATAGTTCGAGCTGTTTGCGAGGCGGAGCGCATCGGCTTCATCGTCGAAGGGAATGACGGCCAAGACCGGGCCGAAAATCTCCCGCTGGGCGAGTTGAGACCCGTTGTCGACATCCTGGAAGATCGTGGGTTCGACGAACAGCCCGCCGGTCGACGATTTCATTGCCTTGCCGCCCCACGCGACAATGGCGCCTTCCTTTTTTGCATCTTCGATGCAGGACAGCACTTTGCGGTAATGCGGGAGGTTTGCGAGCGGTCCCATCTGCGTTTGCGGATTTCGCGGATCGCCAATGTTTACGTTGCTGGCCATCTCGCGCAGCTTGGCGAGGAACGTGTCGTAGATTGATCGCTGGAGCAGGAGGCGTGAGCCGGCTATACACGTTTGACCAGCCGCCGCGAATATCCCCGACGCGACGCCGGCTGCCGCAGCTTCGAGATCCGCATCTTCAAATACGATGTTGGGTGACTTGCCGCCCAATTCGAGCGTGACATGCTTGAGGTCGCCAGCCGCCGCGATGTTGATGGCCTTGCCGGCCGCATCCGAGCCGGTGAACGCGATCTTGGCGACATCGGGATGAGCGACGAGGGGAGCACCGACCTGCTGTCCGGTGCCGCAGACGACGTTGACCACGCCGGCGGGAAAGCCGGCTTTCTCGAACAGTTCGACGAAGGCGATCGTCGAAGCACTGGCGAACTCGGATGGCTTGATGACAAAGGTGTTGCCCGCCGCAAGACCAGGCGCGAGCTTCCACGACAGCAACAATAGTGGCGAGTTCCACGCCGTGATGGCAGCGACGACGCCCAGTGGCTCCCACGTCGTGAACACGAAATGATCCGGCTTCTCGATCGGGTGAACAGCGCCTTCGACCTTGTCCGCCAGACCGCTGTAGTAATAGAACCACTGCGGGATCGTCTTCAGCTGGATCAGCATTTCATTGATCAGCTTGCCGTTGTCGCGAACCTCCAGATCAGCGAGGCGGTCTGCATTCTCCACAATCAGATCGCCGACTCGTCGCAGCAGCGCGCCTCGCATCGTCGCTGACATGGACGACCACTCGGGCGAGAGAAACGCCGCTTTCGCGGCGCTCACCGCCGCATTCACGTCATCCGTTCCGCTGTCGGCGATCTCGCACCAATTCTCGTTCAGGTAGGGGTCGAGGCTCGGCATCCATTTTCCTGATGCGGCCGGGCTTGATTTGCCGCCGATGATATTCGGGAAACGCTGCATGGGGTCGGTACTCCAATGGGAGATGTGGTCTTTGGTGACGTCTCAGGTTCAGGCTTGTCTTGCGTCTTGCTTGATCATGTCGGCCGCTTTTTCAGCGATCATGATGACGGGTGCATTGGTATTGCCCGAAACGATCCGAGGCATGATCGAGGCATCGACGACCCGCAGCCTGTCGAGGCCATGTACCCGCAGCCGCTCGTCAACCACAGCGGCGGCGTCGCGACCCATCTTGGCAGTGCCAACCGGATGATGAATTGTGCCGCCCTTGCGACGGGCGAAGTCGAGCATTTCGTCGTCGCTTTGTGTCTCCCGCCCAGGATCGACTTCGCTGGCGATGTAGCGGGACAGCGACGGTGCGGCGACGATCCTGCGGGCGATGCGCATGCCTTCGAGCAGGCAACGCCGATCGGCCTCGGCTGTAAGGAAATTCGGACGGATGGCCGGGGCCATCAAGGCGTCAGGTGATTTGATGTGGATGCTGCCGCGGCTCTCTGGCCGAAGCGGTGTCGGTCCAATAGTCAGCCCTGGCTCGCGATCCAGGATGCGCTTGACCGGATCTTTGAAGCTTGCGTGAGCGATTGTGTATTGAACGTCGGGCGTGTCGAGTTCGGGCCTCGTGCGGACGTTGCCATTGACGATGCCAGCCGATGTGGTCAGCAAACCCCGGCGCTTGATGGCGTATCTCGCGATCTCCTTGGCCAGAGCGAAACCGTGTGAGCGCTCGTTCAGCGTCGGCGCGCCCACGACCTTCCAGACCATCCTGATGATGTAGTGATCCTGGTAGTTTTCCCCGACGCCTGACAACGCGTGGAGCACCTCGATGCCCTGCTGCTGCAAGACATCCGGCTTGCCGATGCCGGATAGCTCGAGAATTTGCGGCGACTGGACTGCGCCGGCACACAGCAACACCTCGCAGCGCGCCTTGACGGTCGTATCGACGGAACCTCTGAGATAGTTGACGCCGACAGCGCGCCTGTTGGCGATTACGATCTTGGTCGCGTGGGCGTTGGTCTCGACCCGGATATTGGGGCGCTTCATCGCGGCGTCGAGAAACGCCCTCTTGGTCGACCAGCGCACGCCGTCTTTTTGGGTCAGCTGAAAGTAGGCAAAGCCGTCTTGCTTGCCGCACGTATAGTCCGGGTTTGATGGGAAGCCGCATTCGCCCGCAGCCGCGATGACAGCGTCCGTGATCGCCGCCGATTCGTATTGCTCGCGCACATTCAGCGGTCCGCCCTTTCCGCGCCACGGAGCGGGGTCACCTTCCCAGTTTTCAGTCTTGCGGAAGTACGGCAGGACTTCATCCCAGGACCAGCCGCGATTGCCCAGTTGCGCCCAGTCATCGTAGTCGCGCGACTCGCCCCGCACATACAGCATCGCGTTGAGGGAACTGGTGCCTCCCAGCACGCGGCCACGCGGTATCGGAAACGCTCGCTGATACGTGTAGGCTTCCGGCTCTGTCTGAAAACGCCAGTTCACGCCCGACATGTCGATCGTCTTCACGTAGCCGGCCGGGATGTGGATCAGTGGATTGCGATCCGCGCCCCCGGCTTCGAGAAGCAGAACCGAAACCGACGGATCTTCGCTCAGCCGGGCCGCGAGCGTGCAGCCCGCGGAAGCGGCGCCGATGACGATGTAATCGAACTCGGATGCAACAGATGCATCTGAGCGCCTCCCCATGCGGCTAACTCCGCGCTCCTGAGCGTCACGCATCCCGATCTCGCCGGTCCGAGAGCTGCTCGGCGAATGCCTTCGGCAACGCTGACGGCTTATTCGTGCTCGTATCCACGGAGACGATCCGGGTCAGCGCCACTGCACAGCAGTGCTCGTCAGTGTGGATGCCATAGCCGAGCGTATAAGAGGTTCGCCCGATGGCGATCGGCGCCAGCTCGACGACGATCCTCTGGGGGTAGAACAGCGGTGCGATGTAGCGGATCGTGAGCTCGGCGATCGGCCACGCGCGTCCCTCAAGGACAGCGTCAGTCATCATCTCGCGGCGGAACGCGAGACGGCATTCTTCGAGGTAGCCAAGATACCGCGCGTGATTGACGTGCCCATTCGTATCCAGGTCGCTGTAAAGCGCTGCAACAGTCACGCTGAAGCGCGCGGCACACCGCCTGCGAAACGCATCAAGACCGGTCTGTACTTGCTCAGCCATGCGTTGCTCCTGCTGGTCGGTAAGTCACGGCTCGACGTGAGATCCGAGGAGGTGGCTGCGAAATCGCGTCTTGATTGTCACGCCATCGCGAATGGGGATGGTGCGAGGAACGTCGCCCTTGGCAATCTTGAGCACGGCGACTTTGAGACAGTCGCAACGGTGGATCGCATCCTTCAGCGCCGAAACATTCTCGGCGTTCTTTAGGGTCTGTGACCACGGGGCCGCGCAAGCCGTTGCGACGGCGGCGAGGTCAACGCCGAACGCGGTCGCCGTCTCCTGCATGCCGGTCTCTGCATATTCTTCGTTGTCGAGGATCACGATCGAGAGATTGGCCGGTTTGTGCTGCGCGAGCGTCGCTAGGCTTCCCAGTCCCATCAGCATCTCGCCGTCTCCAACCAGGACGAGCACAGGTTGCGTGGGACGGGACAACGCAAGCCCGAGCCCTACCATGACGGCCGATCCCATTGCGCCCCAGTTGTAGAAATTGAGTGGATGATCGCCGGCGGCGCGGACGTCGTAGCAGGGTGAACCAAGCCCCGCGACGACGAGGAGTTCACCCCGATCTGAAAGCAATGCTCTGACGGCTTGCCGGCGCTCGATCATAATGACCTCACTTGCTCCAGTTCTTGCGGCCGATCATGCGCTGGCTCAACAGCACCGCAACCGCCCGGTTGGAGTAGAACGCCTGATCGACCGCACCGGATACGATGTCGGCGATTTCGTCCGCGATGTCGGCGCGGTAGACGTCAAAGCCCATGACACTGAGGATGTCAGGCGTGCGCTTGCCCATCGGAATCTGGAACGGAATGTACTCGGCGAACTCACCGCGCATCGTGACGATCAAAATGAGTGGGAAGCGGCATGCTTCGATCAAGGCGAACGTGTTGATGCAGTTGCCGACGCCGCTTGACTGCATCAGCAAAACGCTGCGCTTGCCGCCAAGCCACAGGCCTGCGGCCAGTCCCACACCTTCTTCCTCGGTCGTCAGAACGGTCGTGCCGATCTCGGGCGCGCCGCGGCATAGCGCTATCAGCCCCTTATGCCCGCCGTCAGGAACGTAGCCAACGTGGACGACGTCACCTGTCTGCAGCACTTCAAACACGCGGCGTTGCCACGGTTGAATGCCCTGCTCCTTGTCTCTGTCGTCGGACATGCCTCGACCTTTCACACGACGCCTGACGTTTTGAGCCGCTCGATCTCGGTAGGCAGCACGCCCAGAAGATCAGAAAGCACCTGAGCCGTATGCTCGCCGAGTGCCGGCGGCGCGGCATAATCATTGAGCGGCGTTGCGCTCATCTGCATTGGGCTTTTGATGCCCTTGACGATGCCGGCCGTCGCGTGCGGCATGGCAACGAGCATGTCGCGCGCGCGCAGCACCTCGCTGTCGCAGACCTCGGCGACGCTGCGGATGGCGCCGCAGGGAATGCCGGTCGCATCGAGCCGTGCGCGCCATGCATCGCGGGTCTCCGTTCGCATGATGGCGCGGACGATCGGAACCAGGATGGCGCGATGGCGAACGCGATCGGCTGCCCTGATGAAGCGCTCGTCTTGGGCGAGGTCCGCGCGCTCAACGACACGGCAGAAGCGCCGCCAGTGCTCGTCGTTCGCGATGCCGAGATTGAGCCAGCCGTCGGCGACCTCGAAAGTCTCGTAGGGGACGATGGTCGGATGCTCGTTGCCACGCCGCCGCGGCGACTGACCGGTTGCGAAATAGATGCTGGCGGTGAAGGTCAGTAGCGAGGCGATCGCCTCGTACATCGAAACATGCACGTACTGGCCGATGCCGGTTCGCTGCCGCACCAGCAGCGCTGCCAGGATGCCTTGCGATAACGTCAATCCCGATGCCAGATCCGCGATCGAGGTGCCGACCTTGTGCGGCGCGCCGTCGACTGGGCCGGTGAGGTCCATGATCCCGGCCTCGCCCTGCACGATGACATCGTAGCCAGGTCGCGCACATTCGGGGCCGCGGTCGCCGAAACCCGAGATCGACGCGTAGATCAGGCTCGGTCGCCGCGCCTTGACTGTCTCATACGCGAAGCCGAGCCGATCCATCGTGCCGGGGCGGAAGTTTTCAACCAGCACATCGCATTTCTCGATGAGCTGCCACAGAAGCGCAGCGCCATCGGGTGCCTTGAGATCGAGCGTCACGCTCTTCTTGTTGCGATTGACAGACAGGAAATATGCCGCTTGATCGCCTTGATAGGGCGGCGCGAACGCGCGCGTATCGTCGCCTTCTCCAGGACGCTCGATCTTGATGATCTCGGCACCGAGATCGCCGAGCTGCATTGTGCAGAACGGGCCCGAGACGACGCGGGTCAGGTCGAGGACACGAATACCGTCGAGCGGGCGCATGGGCACCTCAACACAGCGTCTGCGCGAGCTCGGCGAAATTCGCCACGATTAGGTCGGCCTGATGCGGCGTCTCGCCGAACGGCCGCTTCCGGCGATCAATGAAAGCGGTGCGCATGCCGTAGGACTTTGCGCCGATGCAGTCAAAGGCATGATTGGCGACGAACAGGCAGCTGGAACGGTCGAAACCGATCAGTTCCTCGGCCTTGGCGTAGGTCTTCCAATGCGGCTTGAAGTAACCGGCCTCCGCGACCGAAATCACCTTGTCGAACGGGAATCCGATGTGCGGGCCAGCCGCCTTCAACATGTCGGTGTCGCCGTTCGACAGGATGATGAGGTTGTATCCCGCGCCACGCAACTTCTCTAGCGCTGCGATGACATCGGGGAAGGGTTTCAGCTTTTCGATCTCGGAGACGAGCCAACGCACCTCGTCCTGCGTGTAGCTGAAACCGCAGCGATCCATAACATAGGAAACCGCGCGGTGACCGATCTGGCGATATGGCGTGTGCCCGCGATCGCAGAGTGCATCAATCATCGAGTTCTCGAAGTGCGTGCGGCGCCACCACGTGACGAACTGGTGCGCGTTCCCGTCCCATCCCTTTTTCTTGAGGAAGGGCGCCGCGATCTCCGCCAGCCCCTTCTGCATGTCGACGATAGTGCCGTACTGGTCGAACACCAGTGCCTTCACCTCGCGCTTCAAGACCTCGGTGCGTTCCATCCGTGGGCTCCGTTCACGTTTCTGAGCCTTGTCTTGCCAGAAGCTAAGGTGATGCTTCCAATTGATTGATTGTATGCCGACATCCATCGTATGGATAATGCACAGATTTCAGAAACTTACGGAAATGGATCGAGAGTGCCCAACCTTCGTGGAGTCGACCTCAATCTCCTCGTCGTCCTCGATGCCCTTCTGCGCGAACGGCATGTTACGCGAGCCGCAGGGACGATTGGCCTGTCGCAGCCTGCGATGAGCAGCGCGCTGGCAAGGCTGCGTAACGTGTTCAAGGACGAATTGCTGGTTCGCACAGCTTCTGGCATGCAACCAACCCCACGCGCGGAAACGCTGATCGAGCCGGTTCGGCAGGCGATCGGCCAAATCGAGCGCGTTCTGGAAAGTGATCAGAACTTCGATGCCGCCAAATCGGCGCATCGCTTTTCCATCCGACTTTCGGACCTGCTGAGCTACCTTCTCTTGCCGAGCCTGATGGCCGAGATCGCGCGGGTTGCGCCGCGGATCAGCCTTGACGTCAGACACTTGTCGCCGATGCAGACCATCGACGCCCTCGAACGGGACGACATTGACGTCGCCGTCAGCATGGGCCTGGAGCACACCGGTACGATCAATCGGCAGGTGCTCTTCAACGACCGAATGGTCGCCATCATGCGCAGCACGCACACGCTGGCGCATGGCAAGATCACACTCAAGCGCTTCCTCGCAACCCGGCATCTGAAGGTGTCGATGGCACCAACGGACATTCGCTTTGCCGACGACGTACTATCCAAGTCCAATGCGGTTCGCGACGTGGCGCTCAATGTGCCGCACTGGCTGTTGGTGCCGCGCGTCCTTGCCACGACCGACTATGTGGCGGTCATGCCGGGCGCTTTCGCGACCGCGGTTCGGGATAAGTCTCTCGTCGTTCGCGAGTTACCATTTGCATCGAAATCGTTCGACTGGTGCCTCTACTGGCATCGACGGCACGACGCCGATCCCGCCAGCCGTTGGCTGCGGGCGCGCATTGAGGCGGTGAGCCGCGAGCATCTAGTGTAAAGGGACGTGCTATTGCGCGCTGGATCTGCGTCAACAATCGCAGCGTTCTCGCTAATGCGATCCCTCCAGCAACGGACATGGCAGACGGCACGAACCGCGTCCCTCGTCGGATGACCCGCAGCAGCTGTGAGGGCGCGCCGTTGTGCCTGGGCTGGCGTTCCCGTCCGTCGCCTATTCCAGTAACGATACTCAGGCCCGGTAGCTCCGGTGCCCCTGCTTGAACAATACGACCACACACAGCCGATGCGCTCCCCAGAAGCCTATCAATCAGCGGCGTCAGTCCGGCAGAGGCCGCCGTTGGCAGCCTCTGCAGATTTCACCTACACCACTGGATCGGGAGCAGGATCTACCGTTGATGACCGCTTGCGGCTCTCGATCCACTCATCAACATCGGCCCGGCGGTAGCGAACAACGCTGGCGCCAACCTTGATGAAGATCGGCCCATCACCCCTCATCCTGGCCTTCGCCCAGAACTTCGAGTGGACGCCGAAGAGGGATGACATCTGCTGGTCGG
>JAFAFP010000042.1 GCA_023423415.1 Pseudomonadota bacterium
ACATTATCGTAAGCGATGGTCATGATCGGGATATCGTCGAGCAGCGCTAGCACGACGATCATCACCGCCGTCAGTGGCTGGAATTCGAAGAACACGATCGACGCCACCACCAGCAGCATGATGTCGAGCGTCATCGCAATGCGATAATGGACGTAGCTCTGGATGCGTTGAAAGATTTGCCGGGCGCCAACGATCGCGTTGACGATGGTGGACAGTCCCGGCGCCGTCAGGATCAGGGCGGCCGCGCTTCGCGCCGCATCGGTCGCCCCGCTTACGGCAATGCCGCAATCAGCCTGACGCAAAGCTGGCGCATCGTTCACGCCGTCACCGGTCATCGCAACGATATGGCCCCGCTGTTGCAGGCTTTTGACGATTTCATATTTGTGCTGCGGGAACACGCGGCCGAAACCATCGGCCCGCTCGACAGCCGCCACAACGTCGGGAGAGATGGACGTCACTCCATCCTTGAAGACATCGCTCGCAACCACAAGATGGTCACCCATTCCGAGCTGCTTGGCGATCTGATCGCCAATCGCGACGTCGTCGCCGGTCACCATCTTGACGTTGAGACCGAGCTTCTCGGTTTCGGCGATCGTCGCCTTGGCATCCGGCCGCGGCGGGTCCTGCAACGAGATCAGACCGACGAGTTGCCACGTCTTGCCATCATCCGAATGCGCGACGCCCAGTGCGCGATACCCTTTGGAAGCCAGCTCGGCCACCGTCTTGTTGTATCGCGCAAGCGTCGCAGCATCCGTGTTCGCGAGCGCGGCGATGACTTGTGGCGCTCCCTTTGCATAGTGATGCGTTTGTCCTTGCGCATCGACCACGGTAGCGACAGTCCGCTTGTTCACCGGATCGAAGGGGACGAACTCAGTCTGTTTCGCACCCTCGATGGATGAGCGATCCTTCAGCGCGCGCAGTACGGCGAGATCGATCGGATCCTGGCTGCTTGTTTGCGTCGCCAGCGCCGCCGCCGTCAGTACGTCCTCGGGCTTCGCCGATCCGAACGGAATGGTGGCATCCAGACTGAGCTGATTCATCGTCAGCGTGCCGGTCTTGTCGCTGCACAGGACGTCGACACCGGCCAGTTCCTCTATAGCCGACAATCGCGACAGGATCGCCCGTTGCTTCGACAGCGCATAGGCGCCGATCGCCATCGTCACCGACATCACCGCCGGCAATGCGACCGGAATGGAGGCCACCAGCAGGATCAGGACGAACTGGGCAATCGAACCAACTGTGGTCCAATTCCAGGAGTCCGCGACGACGATATGCCGGTAGACCTCAACGCCGACCAGAATGAGCGCCAGCGCAAACGCCACGAGAATGAGAAAATCGCCAATCTGCAGCACGGCCTTCTGCGAATGCGATACCGTTCCCGCCGATGCAACCAGCCTTGCGGTGCGGCCGAAGAAGGTGGCATTGCCGGTCTTGGTGACGACACCGGTCATGTCGCCCTGCTTGGCGATGCCACCGGAGTAAGCCGCGTCACCGACCTTCTTGGAGACCGGCAAGGATTCGCCCGTCAAGGCCGACTGATCGACCGTGAGATATTCGCCTTCGATCAGCAGCAAATCCGCCGGCACGATCTGTCCGGCCGAGACATTCACGACATCGCCTGGAACGAGATCGGCGGCATCGATGGACGTCCAGGCGCCGTCGCGGAGCACCCGCGCTTTCGGCGCCAATCCCTTCTTCAATGCGTCGAGCGCATTCGAGGCCTTGTAATCCTGCCAGAACCCGACAGCGGCGTTGTAGAGGAGCAAGCCGCCAACCACGAAGAAGTCCGGCCAGTCGCGCCGTACAAGGGAGATCAGAGCTGCCACCTCGATCATCCAGGGCAACGGCCCCCAGAAATAAGCCGCCAGCTTGCGCCAGCGGCTCTCGGTCTTCGCCTCGATGGCATTGCGGCCGTATCTCGCCAACCGGGCAGTCGCTTCCGTCGCCGTCAAACCCTTCGATGTTGTTTGAAGCGTTGTCAGCGCGGCGCCAATCTGGTCCTCATTGAGCGTCGCTGCGGCCGTTGACGTTGCAGACTGGTCAGTCGCTGTCATTGCCCTGACTCCGTCATCCACGATCCCCGTCCGGAGCGCCGGCCCGGGATTCACGCGATGGTGGTACCACATCTGGGATGCAATGTGGTCGTCAGGCGGTTCCAAAACGAAAATGTGTGAGCATAGTTGAAGCACAGATAACCATGATGCCAGTCGCACCTGCAAACACCTGCCCGGCTGGACGCATGGTTTGTGACCGGTCCGATCGGATCAGTCGCCGATCTGGCCTCGACACTTCTGCGATGTGGGCGTCTATTACTGATCCTCCGCGCGCTCTTCGGCCGGCCCTTCATGTCGCGCGAGGTTCAACGCGGTGTTGATCAGTCCGACATGGCTGAACGCTTGCGGAAAATTCCCAAGCATCCGGTTTTCTCTCGGATCATATTCTTCTGACAGCAATCCAACGTCGTTTTGCAGCCCGAGCAGCCGGTCGAACAGCCTGTGAGCTTCATCATAACGCCGGAGCAGCACATACACATCCGCAAGCCAGAAGCTGCAGGCCAGGAAAACGCCCTCGCCCGGCGGCAGCCCATCGTCGACCGCCTCGGTCCGATACCTGAGAACGAAGCCGTCGTGGACCAATCGCTTCTCGATCGCCTTGACCGTACCCAGCACGCGTTCATCGTCGACGGGAAGAAACCCGACCAACGGGATGTGGAGCAGGCTCGCATCCAATGTCTTCGATCCATAGGCTTGAACGAAGCTTCCCAGCTCCGGATCGAATGCGTTGCGGCAAACATCCGCATGGATCTCATCGGCGACCCGTTGCCATCGCTCCGCTACCGCCGGCGCCAATTCAGGCTGCTTTGCAGCACGGTCGAACGCCACCCATGCCATAACCTTCGAATGCGTGAATTGCTGACGGCCGCCGCGCACCTCCCAAATGCCCTCATCGGGCTTACGCCACGCCTGTTCAAGAAATGGCATGACAACGTCGCGCAGGGCGGTCGCTCGGGGATGCGGCGCCAGGCCGCCTTTCACCGCCTGTGCCATCGCGTCAGCGATCTCGCCATAGACATCGAGCTGAAATTGCTCGGCCGCAGCGTTTCCGATGCGGACCGGCCGGGAGTTTTCATAGCCGTCGAGCCATGGCACGTCCCATTCCCAGAGGTGCCGTTCACCCGTTACCCCGTACATGATTTGCATTTGGTCCGGCGAGCCGGCGATCGCGCGTATCAGCCAGTCGCGCCATGCCTGGGCCTCTTCGAAATAGCCCAGATTCATAAAGGCTTGCAGCGTGATGGTCGCATCGCGTAGCCAACAAAAGCGATAGTCCCAGTTCCGGATGCCGCCGATAAACTCCGGAAGCGACGTGGTGACGGACGCCACGATCCCGCCGGTCGGCCGATATGTCATCGCCTTCAGCGTGATCAGCGAGCGCTTGACCGTTTCCGTCCACCGTCCGACCGAAGGGCATTGCGCCACAAATTCGCGCCAGTAATTTTCAGTGCTTGCAAGCAGCTCATCGGCTCGCAACGGCTCTTGAGCGACGCCATAAGTCAGAACGAAAGGAACGCGGTCGCCCTCTTTCACGGAGAAAGATCCCGTCGTATGGAGATCCCGACCCTTGAATTGTACCGGTGAACTCAAGAGCAACTGATGTGGACCGGCAATCGCCCGAATGGTCCCGTCGCTTTCTCGGGTCACCCACGGCACGGTCCGCCCATAGTCAAAACGGACTACGAAATCAGTATTAAAATCGACCTGGCCGCTCGTCCCGACGACAATACGAACGATATCTCTTGCCCCATCCGCCGGCGGCATGAAGTCGATCAACATTGCCGAACCAGAATTCGTCTCGAAGGTCGTCTCCAGGATCAATGTATCGGGCCGATAGCGGCGAGAGATCCGTGCGGCGTCGTCCTTTGGACAAATGGACCAGCGGCCGTTCTCGGGCGTTCCCAGCAAAGCGGCAAAGCAGGCGGCGGAATCGAACCGGGGAAAGCAGAGCCAGTCAATGGAGCCGTCGCGCGAAACGAGAGCCGCCGTCTCGCAATCGCCAATCATTGCGTAATCTTCAATCAACGCTTTCAAAAGCGACCTCCACGCATGGCAGCAACTGGCCTAAACGCACAGATCGCTTGAAAGTTCGACTGTCGGAAGGCGGGCAAAACCTTCAATGCAGGTCGTGAAAGCAAATCATCCGTGCGTTGCACGGGCCAAAACATCGCGCGGCAATTTTCACTCTTGCTTGCGCGCCCGATCGATTGACGACGACAATCAAGTCGCCGCTCTTTAGCGTGGTGTAACGATGTCGCGCTATGACTTTGGAGCGATGGAGAATTTTGCCGCCACAGTCGCGTGCTGCCGAGCCCAGTCCGGCAGGAAGCCACCGAAGCGCATGAACCAGGCAAAGTACCACGGAAACCCGATGATGGCCTTGTTGCGCTCGATGCCGCGGTGAATCTTCTCGGCAGCATAACCAGGAGAGCGCAGAAACGGTTTGAAGCCGTGGATGCGTCCCGTCATCGGCGTGCTCACATGTCCCGGACAAATCACGCTGACCTTCACGCCATGTGTGCGCAATCCCGCACGCAGGGACAATCCATAGCTCAGGATCGCGGCCTTGCTGGCGCTGTAGCTCGGCATCTGCGGCAACGGCACGAAGCCGGCCACCGACGAGGTGATGGCGATGGAGCCGCGCTTGCGTTCCAGCATCCGCGGCAGCAGCGGGTGGATGGTGTTGATGACGCCCATGACATTGACGTTCATCAGTTCGACGCTCGCATCGGCCGGCTCGGTCGATTCCCCCGAGGCTACACCGGTGATCAGACCTGCATTCGCGAACAGGATATCGATCGGAGCGGACTGGTCGAACGCCTCGAGCCACGTCTTCAGGTCGGCGCGGGCACGAACATCGATCACCTGGGTGTGGACCTCTGCCCCCAGCGAACGGCACTGGTTCGCGATCTGCTCGAGCCGCTGACCATCGTTATCGATGAGCCCAAGACGCGCCTGCTCGCGCGCGTAGCGGGTAGCCAGCGCTTCCCCTATTCCACTCGAGGAGCCGGTGATAACAATCGTTCGGACCATCTTATCGCGCACGTCCGGCCGGCTGGCAGCTTCGTCCGGCGTACCATCGGCATCGTGTGCAGTTCCCCTCGACCATGACGTCACCCATCCCAAGAAAAAAGCTTTATACCGGATCGCCGGCCGACTTTGGATCGCCGATTATCCTATGATCCGCACCGCCCTTACGATTCAGCGAGCCTGATTTTGACCGATTTTATTCCGGCCTATCCATACCGGCTTCCGAAGCGCCCTTCCGCCCTGAAACGCGTCCTGCTCGCCCGCAAAAGCCTGATCGGCATGTGGGAAGAGGATGCCTTCAGCGACTACGAATTCGTCTCCACCCAGGTGCTGGCGCGCAAAGTGATCCTCTGCAACAGCCCGGAATCGATCCAGTTCGCCTTCAGCACCCGAAACGCCAGTTTCGAACGCAAGAGCCCGCAAGAGCGCTTCGCGCTGGCGCCGATCATCGGCGACGGTCATTTCATCACCGATGGGGAGACCTGGAAACGGCGGCGGCGGCTGATCGCGCCGATCATTCACGTCTCGCACCTTGCCGAATTCGTTCCCACCATGGTGGAGGTGGCGAGCGAGACCCGCGACCGCTGGCTGAAGCGAGCAGCGGGCGAGGAATTCGAGGTGCTGAGCGAGATGGCGCAGCTCACCGCCGAAATCATCTGCCGCTCGGTCTTCGGCCGCGAGCTTGGCCATGAACACGCGCAACAAGTGGTCGACAGCTTCAGCGAGTATCAGCGGCAGATCGCCCAGCTCGACATGTTTTCCTTCCTGGGATTGCCGGACTCCTTCCCGCGGCCACGCAGCCGGGCTCTGCGTCGTGCCGTCGCAGGCATCCACGACGTGCTCGACAGCATCATCGCCAGCTATCGGGCGCGCAAGAAAGACAAGAATGATGTCTCGCTCGTCGGTCGCCTGATGGATGCGCATGACGAAGAAACCGGAGAGCGCATCCAGGGCGAGGCGCTGCGTAATGAGGTCGCCGTGCTGTTCATGGCTGGCCACGAGGGCAACGCCAATGCGCTGACCTGGACCTGGTACCTGCTTTCACAGGCACCTGACGTGGAAAGAAAGCTGCACGAGGAGCTGGACCGTGTCCTCGACGGCCGTCTGCCGACCCTCGCCGACCTGCCGAAGCTCGTCTACACGAAGGCGGTGCTGGATGAGTCGATGCGGCTTTACCCGCCGGTGCCGTTCCTGTCGCGCGAGGCGATCGTGGAAGAAACCTTCAAGGGCGAAACGATCCCGCGTGGCTCGCTGATCTTCGTGGTGCCGTGGCTCATCCAACGTCACAAGAAATTCTGGGACAAACCCGACCATTTCATGCCCGAGCGCTTCCTGCCTGAGAACGGACCGTTGCCGTCGAAGTTCGCGTACATTCCCTTCTCGATCGGTCCGCGTGTCTGTTCGGGCGTGGGATTTGGAAGCGCCGAAGGCATCCTGTGCGTTGCGACCATCGCCCAGGCACTGCGGCTTCGGCTCAAGGCCGGGTACAAGGTCGAACCGGTCTGCCGGCTCACGCTGCGGCCGGACGGCGGACTGCCGATGTCGGCCGAAGCGCGCGAACGCGTGGCGAGTGAGACAACACAAACTGCGCAAACATCGGCTGCGGCCATGGCCTGTCCGTTCGGGCACGGCTGACGTCATGTGACTGCGCATGACCACGCTGGTTGAACAGCCCTATCTGGTCGTGCTGCTGGCGTGGTTTCTGGTGGCGCTCGGTGCCTGTCTGTGCGTCCCCCGATTTCAGTCGCAACTGGGTCCGCCGCCGCCACTCGCGGTCGAGCCGCGCGCCGTGATCCTCCTGCCGATCCGCGGCCTTCCGCTCAACCTTGAGGCGCTCTGGCAAGGACTCTCCGGGCAGAGCTATCGCAACGTTCGCATCGTCTTCGCCATCGAAAGCACGGATGATCCTGTCTACCCTGCGCTCTGCTCGCTCAAGGGTGGACCTGAATTCAAGATCGTCGTTGCCGGCCCGACCAGCAAGAATGCGCAGAAGGTGCGCAACCTCGTCGCGGCGTTGAACACGCTGCGTTCTGACGACGAGATCATTGTCTTTGCCGATGCCGATATCACGCCGAAAGCTGATTGGCTGGTGCGGTTGATCGCACCGCTCAGCAACCCGAGGATCACCATCGCCTCGGGCTATCGCTGGATGGTGCCAGCCGATGAGCGCTGGTCCACGGCATTCATCTGCGTCGGCAACTCCTCCGTCGCCACGTTGCCGCGCTGGCGTTACTGGAACATCGTCTGGGGCGGTTCGGCGGCGATGCGCCGTGCCGATCTCGACGCACTGAACATCGACGAATACTGGGAGGACGCGGTCGCCGATGACGGCCCGCTGACCACGGCAATTCACCTCTCCGGCGGGTTGATCCATTCGCCCGAAGGCGCATTGGTGATCTCGCCGGTGTCTTATAGCTGGCCCGAAGGCATCGCCTTCGCACGGCGGCAATACACGTTCCTGCGCTGGTCGGCACCGCGGCACTGGGCGCTGGCGGCTGTTTCGCATAGTGCGGTTATTGCCGGCTGGATCGTCGCATTGCCTCTGGCGCTTGCAGGTCATCGGATCGCTATCGCAACCATCGCCCTCACCTATGGCCTCGACATGCTGCGCGGGGCGCTTCGCTTACGTGTTCCGCGCAAGCTTTGGGACATGCGGCCACCTCGTCATATCATGCTCCTCGACCTATTCGCGACGCCAGCCTGGGTGTTCGTGCACACCGTCGTGATCTGGTCCACGCTGTTCAAGCGATCGGTCACATGGGCGGGACGCACCTATCACGTCCGCTCATGGCCGCGGGTGCAACGCATGACCGTCGCAGAGTAAATGCCGTCAGCCTTCCGCCAGTAACCGCGACGCCGCATACACCAGGCCAATCAGGATCGGCTGGTGCACCAGATACACCAGCAAACTGTGGCGGCCGGCCAAGGCCAGAGTACGTGTCACCAGCGCATCCGGCTGCCATTTGGCCCAGTTGCCACCAGCACGGGCGAACGGCAGCACAATTCGAGCGATCGCAATCCCGATCAGCACGGCGCCGAACCACGGTAGCAGGGGATTATAATCATTCGACGGCAAGGGCTCGTCGGTCAGCACCAGCCACAGCAGCGTCGGCGACTTGAACACAGGCGCCGTCAACACATAGGGCGCGACGAAACACAGCGCCGCAGCGATCAGCACTACCGGTAGTGGAAGTCTCAGAAAGGCCAGCCCAATGACGCTCGACAGCGCGATGCAATGCAGGATACCGAACCAGATCATCGCTTCGGGATCGAAGAAATAGGACAATACCGTGATCGCCGCAGCGGCCGCGACGATCATCGCCAGCCTGCGCAGGAATCCGCCCCAGCGAATGCCTTGACCATGTGCGAGATAGAGACTGACGCCGACAAGCGCCAGGAAATTTCCGGCGATCGCGCGCGCAAATACCACCCAGAGAGGATGCTCACTGACGCCGCCAAGATTGGTAAGACCGAACATCTCAAGATCGAAAGCGAAGTGATACACGGCCATGGCCAGCAACGCTACACCCCGCAAGACATCGAACAATGCAATGCGCGGTATGGGCTGCGTCGTCATTGCCGCTCGGCCCTCTCCTGCGACGTTTCAAACCTCTTCAGGGTCGCATCGTATTTAGGATGCAGGGTCCCCATGATGCGGTCCCAGAATGAAAACGTGTGGGCGTAATTGTAGCGGAACGAGCCGTGATGCTGATCGTGAAAGACCGTGCTGGCTAACGGCCATGGGGAACGCCCGAGCGGCGACGCGAAATGTTCGTATCCGGCATGCCCCAGCATCCCGCTGATCTGATCGTAGATTTTCTGCACCACCAGCATCTGCCAAGGGATTGGCAGAACGAACACGACGACAAGGAAATAAAGTTGATTGAGAGATGCCTCGACGATGGTTTCGTGATGGTTGGTCCAGACGGTCGGCGACACGCTCTTATGATGCAGCGCGTGGAAGCGATACATCGGCTTCCAGTGCAACAGCCGATGTACCCAGTAGAACCAGGCATCGTAAAGCAACACTGAAATTCCGAGCATCAGGGGCCATGACCACCAGCTCAGCGGAAGTGGCGTCAGAGCCCAGCCCTGCCATTGCGCAAACAATCCTCCTGCAAAACACAGAGAGAGCATAAAAACCGAGCCGGGCGCGTAAGCCAGCTCCCGCCACTTCCGCGAATTGACCCGATCCTTCTGAATTTTCCGCTCGGGATACAGCGCATTCATGACTTCGAAGAACAGACCGGTACCAAGCATTACCAGCAATATTGCTCCGATGACGAGTGCCAGCAGCGCGGCAAAATCGAGCAAGCCCGCCCCCCGCTGCATGGCCCGGAGCAGCATTTCGGGCGTCATCGACTCGATGGATGCAAGAACCCGGTCCATAGTCACTATGCGATTTGAAGCGCCTTGCCGGAACGCTCGGACTCATCCCGGTCGAGCGCAATTTTCCGGTCCAGCTCGGCGATCACCGACTGCGCGAAACGTCCAAGGTGCAGATACACGACCATAAGCATAACGACATAATCAAGCGCCGCGGGATTGCTCTTCGCACAATCCAGAAACGTGCGCCAAAAATGCCGGCGCAAATCCGGCCGGCGCACTGTCATCCGCCACATCACGCGACCGAGTGCGCGATAGTCCCTGGCGCGGCCGCGCAAGGTTGCGAACTTCGACTTGCGCTGGGGCACCGCGCCTGGCAATGCGCGGAGCGCCGGCCGGCGCATGGCATGGCCAACATGCCGCACGCGCTCAAAGAAAGCCGCCGGCTCGTAGACATTTTCAAGCACGGCCCGATAATCCGCCCAGATTTCGCGACGAGGGCGAAGCGTGGTGAAATTCAGGCCGCCGGTGCATTGATCGCCCTCCCCGGACCAGTTGTAACCGAAAAAGCGTCCCTCCCGTTCTAGCCGTCGTGTGAGTTGGGTGTTTGGCAACGCTGTCAGCAAGCCGACCATGCACCAGGGAATGCTGGTCGCCTGAATGCAGGCAATCATATCGGCTGCCACATTATCTTTTTCGGTGTCGAATCCGACAATGAATCCTGCAGTGACAAACATTCCGGCGTCGTAGATATTGTGAATGCTGTCGGCAAGGCTGCGGCGCGTGTTCTGCTTCTTCTGCGTCGAGATCAACGTAGCGGCATCGGAACTTTCAATGCCGACAAAGATCGCAAAGAAATTGGCCTGACTCATGAGATTCAAGAGCTGGCTGTCGTCCGCCAGATTGATCGACGCTTCGGTGGAAAAGCGGAACGGATATCCTCGCTCCTGCTGCCACCGTATCAGTTCCGGCAAAAACAGCTTCAGCGCCTTCTTGTTGCCGACCAGATTATCGTCAACGAAATCAACATGGCCGCGATAGCCGAGCTGATAGATCGCATCCAGTTCAGCCAGCATCTGCGCATTGGTCTTTGAGCGCGGCACCCGTCCGTAAAGCTCGATGATGTCGCAGAACTCGCAATTGAACGGGCAACCGCGCGAGAACTGCACGCCGAGATACAAATAGTCCTTGCGCTTCAGCAGGTCGAATCGCGGGATCGGACTTCGCGTCACATCGACCGTGAACTTTTCGGCGGCGAATTGCCCGTGCCTTACGCCACCCATCCACGCATCGATAAAACGATCGATGACGCCCTCGGCCTCGCCAAGCACCAGCATGTCCGCACGCTCGTAGATTTCCGGACTTGACGTCGCATCAGGTCCGCCAACCACCACGGTCTTACCGCGCCGCTGGCAGCGATCGATGATCGCGAGGGCATCGATCTGCTGCGGCAGCATCCCGCCCGTCATCACCATGTCTGCCCAGTCGATATCGCGATCGACAAGCGCTTCTGCATTGCAATTGATGAGCCGTATCGACCAATCGGCCGGCAGCAGCGCAGCGACTGTGATCAGGCCAAGTGGGGGCGCCACACATTTGGCTCCCCAGAGATCGCAGGCCTCCTGCATGCTCCAGAACGAGTTCGGATTGAACTTCGGGAAAATCATCAGGACATTGGTCGTCATTTCGATGAATCTTCCATTCGCATCAGCAAGGCCGCACATGAATCAAATATCATGTCGCGACAGATCAGATACTCAGCCCTACGACATTCCTAGGCCACCTCATCAACATTGTCCCGATGAGACTGAACGGAGCAAACCCGGTCAAGGCTTTCAATAACGACATCCGCCAGTTCATGGAGATTCAAATCGCGCACTGAGCCCGGCATCCAGCGTCCATCGCGAAGACCCATGACGAAGTAGTCGGTCCGTGGATCGGGATAGGGGAAGCCGAACGATCGGATGGCCGGAACATGGTCGCCATAGAAGGCAAAGACGGCAGGCCGCCCCAGTTGCTCAAGACCTTCGATCAGTCGTGCGATCATCCGATCGGCGTTGCGGCGGTGATAGAGGTAGCGGTCGATCGGGGTCGCGATCTCGGGCAGGCGCCGCATGTCCCACGGATTGTGATTCTCCATGGTCGCCGCCATGCAGAAGAAGGGCCGCCTCTCGTCCTTGGCCAGCTGTAAAATCCGCTCCGCAAGGGCAACGTCGGAGACGTAGTATCCCTCGCGCTCCATGCCGGCAAAGTCCGCTTCATCGATCAGGCAGTCAAAACCGAGCTTGGGCAATGCCGAAGAGCGGTTGAAGAAATCCATATCGAACGGATGCAGGAACGCGGTCGCAAACCCGGCATCCCGCATTTGATGGGCGATGGATCGGGGCGGATTGCTGAGCCGCAGATAGGGATGCAAGGCATCGATCCCGATCGTGTCGATCTCCCGTCCCGTCAGAAAAACGAACTCGGAGCGCAACGTCCAGGCCCCCTGCACCGGGACCTTGAGCCGGCCATGCGCCAATGCCCGGGCCTGAGCGTCTTGCAGGGCCGGCAGCCGTTCCTCATGCAGTCCGGCGCGATGCAGATCGACAAATGACTCCGATTGGACGGCAATGACGATCGGCGCGCCGCTGACATCGGCCGACAATGGCGCCGGTGTCGGCCACCGGTGCGAACCCGACGTCGCATGACGCCATCCGATCAAACCCGCCGTGAGCGAAGCGGCCAGGCCTATTTCACGGACATATCGTGCGGAATCGGCCGGAATCATGCGGCGGTAGACGCCGGCAATCAGCCATTTGGGCAACGGGCCAGCCACGAGCCAACCGATGCTGCCGGCGACCGGCAGGATTCCGAGCGCAGCCCAACCCCATCGATTCTGTTCCGGAAGCATCGTGGGTTCGACCAGCAGGCACCATACGAGAATAATCCCGCATAACGCAGCAACTCCGACATAAAAGAGCGGATGTCGCAGAAACTCGGCCTGATACAGCATCGGATGCCGCCATATCTGCCGAAGCAGCGAGAAATCGGCAAAGCTCAGCGGCTCCATGGTGTTTCGATATTTGTGATCGGAGATCAGCATCACGATCAGAAACGTAATGAAGGCCGATGTGGCGGAGAACATCGGACGCCAGCTGACGGCGAACCAGACCGAATACAGCAGCGATAAGGTCAGGACGGAAAGCGCGATCGCCCAGACGGGACGGTCCAGAAACCGTCCACGCGGCAAAGCCCGAGCCTCGAGCAGCAACGCACCGCACAAATAAACGCTAAACGACACCCAGAACAAAATGGCCCGCCCCCGGCAGAAGTGCTCCAATAGCACGGGTATCCAGCCGGTGCGACCATGACAACGACCGCCCGAGCCGATATTGCTTCTGCGAAATCATGGCCGACAGATGTGACCATATCCCAAACGCGCGGACGCCCATGCATGTCCTGTTCCTGCAGGGGCCGTCGTCCTTCTACATGGAGCAGGTCGCGCGGCTCCTGATCGCGCACGGGCATCGGGCGTCCCGGATCAACCTGCATTTCGGCGATCGCCTGTTCTGGCGGCTGCCCGCAAAGGACTATCGCGGCGGCATCGACGGATGGCGCTCCTATCTCTCCCGGCACCTTGATGCCGATCCGGTCACGCATCTGTTCCTGTTGGGTGACCAGCGCCCCCATCATCGGATCGCGATCGAAGAAGCGCGCATGCGCGGCGCCGAAATCATCTGCGCCGAGCTTGGCTATCTGCGGCCGGACTGGCTGGTCCTCGAACGTGACGGCATGAGCACGCATTCGCGCATGCCGCGCGATCCCGAGACGATCCGGACATTGGCCAGACAATACGACCAGCCCGATTTTGCCGTCCGATGCCGCACGCCGTTCTGGCGCTTCACCATGCTCGACATGATCTACAATCTCGGTGCGCTGGTCTTCACCCCGCTCTATCCGGGTTACAAACGGCACGCGATCTATCACCCGATTGTCGAATATCTATCCTGGGTCCGGAAATGGTGCCGGGCGCCATTCGAGCGCCTTCACACAAAGCGTGCATTCGATATCCTTCAACGCCATGACGCACCGACATTCATCCTGCCGTTGCAGCTTTCGACCGACTATCAGATCCGCGCGCATTCTCCCTATCCCGATATGCCGACGGCCACGCGCGAGATCATCGCCTCGTTTGCCAAGCATGCCGCACCGGATGCGCGCCTCGTCGTGAAGGTGCACCCGCTCGATCCCGGGATCACGCGCTGGCGTCATCTGATCGGCGAGATCGCTGCGAGCCACGGCCTGCGTGACCGCGTGTTCTACGTCGATGGCGGCAATCTCGACGACATGCTGCGCGTTGCGGCGGGATGCGTGACAGTCAACAGCACGTCTGGGATTTCAGCATTGCAGGCCGGCTGCCCTCTCAAGGTGACGGGAAACGCAATATTCGACCTCCCCGGCCTCACCTATCAAGGATCGCTCGACAATTTCTGGACCAAGGCGTCTCCGCCTGACAAGGATCTCGTCGCGGATTACATCCGTCTGCTTGCCGGCGCGGTGCATATTCGCGGCGGATACTACACACAGCACGCGCTCGATATGGCTGTACCGGCCACCGTCGATCGCCTTGAACAGGGGCTGCCCTGGCTGCCGCCGCGAGCGGCTTAAATCAATACCCGACTTGGGACAGACCATTCACGACCGGCGGCTCCTGTCGCAGGCGCAACAGTTCCTGCGCGGTGAGATCCACCGCGGTTTCGATCTGCTGCGACGTATGACGCGACGTGATGAAGAAGCGCAACCGCGCCTGCTTCTCGCCAACCGCCGGGAAGATGATCGGAATGACATAAAGCCCGTGCTCGAGCAGCCGGTTTGCAAGAACCACCGTCGTCAGCGTATCGCCGATCACCACCGGAACGACGGACGCGCCGATGCTCTGCCCCACATCGAGGCCGGCCGCCCTCGCCCGTTGCAGAAACAGTGAACCATTCGCGCGCAAGGCTGCGACCCGCTCCGGCTCCTGATCGATCACCTGCAACGCCGCCAACGCCGACGCCGCCATGACGGGCGGTATCCCCACGCTGTATACGAAACCGGCGCAATGGGTTTTCAGAAATTCGATCAGCGCATGGCTGCCGGCGATATATCCGCCAGTCGATGCAAACGCCTTGCTCAGCGTTCCCATCCAGATTTCGACTTCACCAGGATCAATGCCCTGCTCTTCGGCAATGCCGCGACCACGTTCGCCGAGCACACCGTCGGAATGCGCTTCATCGACCAACAACCACGCATCATACCGGCGCTTGATCGCGAGCAGACGCCCCATATCGGGAACGTCGCCGTCCATGCTGTAGAGTCCCTCCACCAGGATCAGGGCACGCCGAAACCGTGACCGGTGCTCGCGTAACAGCGCTTCCAGCGCATCGCAATCGTTGTGCGGAAACACAAGACAGGTTGCGCCGGACAGCTTGGCGCCTTCGATCAAGCTGTTATGTGCCAACGCATCCGCGAAGATGACATCCTTCGCATTGAGCAGGCAGCCAATCACCGAGACGTTGGTGGCATGGCCGCTGACAAAACAAAGCGCAGCCTCGGTGCCGCAAAACTTGGCCAGCGTCGTTTCAAGATCGCGGTAGATCGGTCGCTCGCCTGCGGTCGGACGGCTGGCTCCCACCGATGTCCCATAGCGATCGATCGCCGCCTTCGCCGCAGTAACGATCCGAGGATCGCCGTTCAGTCCGAGATAGTCGTAGGTGGAAAAATTCAGCGCCTTGTAACCGTCAACCGTCGTCGTGTCGGATGCGCGCCCGTCATGCAGCCGAAAGAACGGCACCTCAATCTTGAGCATGTCCGCGGTGGCACGCTGAACACGCAAGGTCTGATATTCCGGCAGAGCCGAGAAATCGGCGGCCTTGCGGACCACCGGCTGCGGAGGATGACGCCTCGGCTTTTCGACCTTGTCCGGAGTTGCCGACGCCCGCAGCTTTTCCATCAGCCTGTCGGCGGCGGCCCGTTTGGAAAACGGAATATCGGTCATAGAATGCGGTCCACGGCCTTGGCGCGCCGTGTGACGGCGGCAGCGGTGGCCTTAACATCGGCGTCGGATACATCGACGGGAATTTCGATATGTTCCTGCGCCAGTACCGACATCTGTCCAGACAACAGCGCCTTGTCCTGATTGCGCAGCATGGTCGTGAGCCGCTTGCTGATATCGGTTACAGTCAGGCTCGATGTGAGGGACATGAGCGGGATTTCGATGCCCATCGTCTCCTCAACCCCCATTCGCAACTCAAGCATCATCAGCGAATCCATGCCGAATTCGGACAACGCCCGGTTTCGATCGACCTCTCCGGCCGGCAGCCGAAGCGTACGGGTGATGCTCTCCGCGACAATGTCCGCGAGCCGCGCCTGGACTTCCTCGTCCGGCAACTCGCGCAACTGATTGAGCAGTTCGGCTGCCGCCAAGGAACCACCCTCGCCGGCTGCATCATCGAGCTGCAATTCATCGAACAGCGCTGACTTGACGACACTGAGTTCCTTGCGCGCCATCGCCCAGTCCACGCGGGCATAATCGAATACGGCCTTGCTGACATCGCGCGGATCGCAGCTTAGCAAGGCTTCAAGCCCCTCGAGTGCTTCGGACGAGGACAATGCCGAACGACCGAGCCGCTGCGACAGGGCCGCGTTCACGTCGGCATTGCGGGCGAGATATCCGACGTCGCTGATGGCGCCGAAGCCCACCGCCAAGGCCGGAAGTCCTTCGGCACGACGGCGTCTCGCAAGTCCTTCAAGGAAGGCATTCGCGGCAACGTAATTCGCCTGCCCGACATTGCCGATCAGCGCCGCAACCGACGAGAACAGCACAAAGCAATCGAGATCGAACCGTCGCGTCAGTTGATCCAGATTGGCGGCGCCGGCGACCTTCGGCTTCAACACCTTTTCAATGCGAGAGCGATCGAGATCTCTGGCCAGCGCGTCGTCGAGCACCATGGCGACATGGAAGACGCCCTTCAGTGGGACGTGGGAACCGTCCAGCAGCTTCAGGTAATGGTCGAGTGCGCCTTTGTCGGCGACATCGATCGCGGCAAGCTCGACGCTGACGCCCTTGGCCTTGAGTTCGGCCAGAATGCAGTTCGCTTCCTCCGTCGGCTGACCGATACGGCTCATCAGCACGAGATGGCGCGCGCCCTTCGCCGATAGCCATTGCGCGGTCGCAAGGCCAAAGCCTCCCAGTCCGCCCGCGATCAGATAACGGCCGTTCGGATCGACAACGAACTTGCTGCCAATTCTGGCTTTCGGCTTCATCCGCGGTGGCCGGATGAGGATTTTGCCGATCTGTCCCGAACGCTGCATCAGGCGGAAGGCCGACGATGTCTCTTCGGCCTCGAACACGCGATACGGCAACGGTACGAGTTCGCCGCTCGCAAACATCGCCATCAGTTCGCCGAACAGCTTGCCGATCAGAACTTCGTTTTCACCCAGCAATTGATCGGCATCGATGCCGAAGTAGGACAGATTGTTACGGAACGGCCGAAGGCCGATATGGGTGTTCTGATAATAGTCGCGCTTTCCGAGTTCGAGGAAGCGGCCGAATGGCTTGAGGCAATCGATCGAACGCGTCATCGCCTCGCCGGCCAGCGAGTTCAGGACCACATCCACACCCTGCGACACGCGTCGCACATCATCAGCAAACGACACGCTGCGGGAGTCGAACACGTGATCGACGCCGAGCGTGCGCAACAACGCACGACGATCCGGCGTGCCGGCCGTCGCAATCACCTTGGCGCCGCACGCTTTGGCGATCTGCAAGGCCGCAAGACCCACACCACCGGCGCCGCCGTGAATGAGCACGGTCTCTCCAGGCTGCAATCGTGCGAGATGCACCAGCGCGTAATGGGCCGTCAGGAACGCGACCGGTAAGGTCGCCGCGGCCTGGGTCGATATATCGTCAGGAATGCGCGCTGCCATCCGTGCATCGACAACGACATGGCTCGCAAAGGCATTCGCCGCAAAGGTCACGACGCGATCGCCGACGCGCAGATCGGTGACATCAGCACCGACCGCAGACACGACGCCGGCACATTCCATACCGATGGATGGACCAGTGAAACCGTTTTCGAGTGCCTCATCGGGCAACAGCCCAAGGCTCCACATCACGTCGCGGAAGTTGAGGCCGGTGGCAGCGACGTCGATCCGGATTTGACCGGCTTCGACCGCTGGCGATGCAACTGGACGCCAGACGAAACTATCGAAAAGCCCCGACTGGACGAATTCCAGTCGCAATAGATCACCAGGAGTGGCATCCCCGGAATCCGGCAACACATCGCCGCGCAGAACCCGCAATGCTGATTGCCCCTTGGCGTCGAGCCACAATTCCTTGTCGGCTGCGGGATGTGCGATCGCCTCGGCAATGCGCGTCGCCGCCACATCCGCAGCCATGGTCGGATCGATATCGAGACACCGGATATCGATATGGGGAAACTCATTCTGGAGAACGCGCGCAGCCACCCACAGGCCGGTCTGGGCCGAACTCGGCGCACGATCGTCAACGATGCCGCTCAATGCTCCGCTGCATACGAGCCACAGACGCAGACCTGCGCTTTCGCCGACGGCCTTGGCGAGATCGATCATGGCCATCGACTGCCGCGTCATTGCCGCGACCGGATCGTCCGGCGCGCGGCGCGCATACGCAATGAACACGATATCCGTTGCGGCGGGGTGTTGATCGCCGCGGAGGCTGGCTGAAACATCCTTCAATTCGACAACGCGGGCACGGCGCGGCGTGCGCCCCTCGCCTGGCTGCAGCGGAACGACCCGCGCAGCGCTCGCGAGCCGCGGTTGCAGCAGGTCCGCCATGCTGCGGCTGTCGGCTTGGGTGTCCGCCACGATCGCGATGGATCTGGTATCGAGGTCGTTCGCAGGAGCGTGCTTGTTCTCCGGCTTTGCGCTGATCAGCAGCGTGCTTTCCACCGTCTGGACCGTGATATCCTGCAGACCGGTCTCTTCCAGCACCTGTGTCCAGTCATTTTCCGCCAGCATCGCGCTCATCGGAAAATCCGGATTGACCGAGCGCGTCCACCACGCCGGAGACTGGCCATGGACAAGATCGGCAAACAGGGACGGCGTCGGCTCGGCGGCGAGCACTGCGCCGTCCGAACGCAACGCCTGCATCAGAAGATCGAGCCGGCCCGGCGCGGCAGCCACCTGATGCAATGAACCAGCGCACAGGATCAGATCGTAACCAGCACTCGGCTCGGTCGCCTGTTCCCAAGCGACCATGCGCAACCGGCGATCGGCAAAGGGTGAAACACGGATGGTGTCGAGACGGTCGCTGCGAAGATCGGTGACATCGACCGTTCCATGACGGTCGGATACCGATGCAGCGATCCTTGCCGCAAGCCGCAAATTGGCTGCGCCGACGACAAGGATACGCAGCGGCTCCTCCGGCGGCCATCGATTGACGATGTCCAGGGCCGCACCGGCCACAATATCCGTAAGCCGCGATGCAGCAGGCGAACCCTTTTCCAGATGCTCCAATAGCGCCTGTCCGAAACCAGCCCCTGTTTCCAACCCTTGGTGGAGAAGCGGCAGCAGAAGCTCGGGAAGCCGCGCAAGACAGGTCGCTTCGGCAATCCATGCCGGATAGCGGGCCAACATGACATCGACAAGTTCTGGAATGGCGGGAAGGCCGGACTCGTTGGACAGTTCCCATCCGCGATCCGTCTCCTTTGCAAGTCCTGCATCGGACAAGGCCAGCAGCATCTGCGCGAGCAATGGCCAAGACGACATGGCCAGACGCCCGCTCGACGCCAGTTCGGGCAGGGAGAGCGACGTTTCATTGCCAGCCAGTGTTCTGACAGCGTCGTAGGCAATCGCCCGCGCGCCTGCATCGAGGACCAGCGCAACATCGCCCGCCGCTGCGTCATCCCCGGCAGCATGGGCGGCGTTCGACAAATCAGGCGCTGGACCATTCGCGCAGACACCCGAGAGAGCAGACGGCGACGCAAGATGATGCCGCCGCACGAAGCTCGTGCTATAGACAAGATCGTCCGGTGTCTCGCGCGCATTGCGCGCCACCACCCGGCATCGCGCCTGTCTCAACTCTGCGACGACAATTCCCGCCGCGTCGAGCAGGAGAAAATCAACGACCTGCGACCGCCGTGTCGACGAGGTAATCCGTACGATCACCTCGGTCACCGTGGCGCCGTGCCGATACACGCGCAGCAGCCCCGCACGGATCGGCAGCAACAATGCATCCGGCGCTATCGCCGGATTGCTTTCCGCCATGGCGATGAGCACATGGAATGCGGCATCGAGCACGGTCGGATCGAGCACGAAGCGATCCGACAAAGGTGCTGCCGCCGTGAAAACGGCCCGCGCAGAATTGTCGCCGCCCACCTCGACGGACGCGATCCGGCGGAAGGCCGGTCCGTACGCAAAACCGCGGCGGCGCGTGACGTCATAAAGGCGGGCCGTATCGAACGTATCGACGATGTCCGACTGCCAGACTTCGGCCGGGACATCCGAAACCGGCGCCTGCGCGAAAGCCGCTTTGGCGTTGATCGCTCCATCGTCTCCGCTTGGGCGAGGACGCGAACGGATAACGGCCGTGTTGGTCTCGGCAGACATCTGCGTGACGATTTCGAACGATCGAACGCCGTCGAACACGAGCGGTTGAAGAATCTCCAGATCGCGGATTTCCAGCGCGACATGCCCGAACACTTCGCGCGCGGCAGCTAGTGCAATTTCGATAAAACCCGCGGCCGGGAAGACGGCCGCCTCATCGACCCGATGATCGCCAAGCCACGGCAAGACATCCGCATCGATCGCCGAAAGCCACTCGTTCGCATTGGCGCGCGCCTTATTGCCAAGGAGCGGATGCGGCGGCATGGCGAGCATCTGCAAGGCTTCACCGGTCGTTTCGACTGCAAATCGCCGCCGTTGCCACGCATAGTTCGGCAACTCGGTTGCCGGGCGCTGCGCCGGACCGGCAAATCGATCGAGGTCAATCCGCCCGCCCGCGATCAGAACACGGGCCGCGGTCGCCAATATCTCATCGCTCTCACGATCGGGATCGCGGCCGAGCGTTCCAACTACGGCGCCCTGCAGATTGTGCGTGCGCAACGCATCATGCAGATAGCTTCCGAGCACCTGATGCGGGCCGATCTCGACCAGAATGCGCGTACCGCGACCGCAGACGACTTCCATACCGCCAACGAAGTTCACCGGCGCACGCACGTTGCACCACCAGTATTCGGCATCCAGCAATTCGCCGGCCATTTCGCTGCCGGCCACGGTCGAGACGAATGGAATACGCGATGGCGACGCTTTGAGACCGGCCAGATCGTCGAGCAACTGACGTTCGATCGGATCGACCAGCGCGCAGTGGAACGGATAATCGAGGTCCAGTCGTTTGACCCGCCAGCGCTCCTGCTCCGCATAATGGACAAAGGCATCGATCACGGCCTTCGGCCCGGCAACCGTGATGCTGCGCGCGCTGTTGATCGCAGCGATTTCCAAGTCCTGGAACGTGCCGTGATCGAGTAGCGTCTGCATCTCGCTGGCCGATACGAGTACTGCAGCCATGCCGCCCTGATGCCGCGTGATCTCCTGCCGCTCGCTGCGTGCCAGCACGACGCGGATCGCATTGTCGAGATCGAGCGCGCCCGCGCACCAGGCTGCGCCGATTTCGCCGACGCTGTGCCCGACCGCTACGGATGGATGCAGCCCCTGCTCTGCCAGAGCCTCGACAGTCGCAACCTGCAACGCAAACAGCAGCGGCTGCGCCCGGCACGCGCGGCGGATTTCGATCGGCAAATCCGGCGAATGCAGCATGTCGATGACCGACCAGTCAGCCATCGCCTTGAAGCGTTCGTCGAAGCACTCGAGTGCGGCACAGAAAACCGGGCTAGCCTCGTAGGCGGCAAGCCCCATGCCGGCCCATTGCGAGCCGTTGCCGGAGAACACGAACGCCACATCGAGATCGGTGCCGAGTGCAGTGCCGCGCCAGAACTGGTTCGATGATTGGTCGCCGAGATAGGACGCTAGGTTCTCTCGTAGTCCCTGTCGGGCAACCACCAGTCGCTCGGCCAGCAGGTCGCGCGTATGTGCGGCAGCATTTGCAATCGCTGCGACGTCCGCATTGTCACTTGCAACGACGTCCGCATAATTTTCGCTCAAGGCTTTCAGCGCAGCCGCACCATGCGCCGACACAATCAGCGGCGCAGTTTCGCTTGGCGCAACCGCGCCGTCAGTTGCCTTGGCTTCGCGCAACACAACGTGTGCGTTCGCCCCACCGAAGCCGAAGGAATTGACGCCTGCGTGGCGAAGCTTCCGGCTTTTGGCAAGTCGCAGCGGCTCGCCGGCAACTTTGACATTCAATTCGTCGAAGCGGATATCCGGGTTGGGCTCATTGAAATGCAACGACGCCGGCAATGTCCCGCGTTCGAGCGCCATGATCGACTTCACAACGCCCGCAAGCCCGGATGCTGGCTCGAGATGGCCGATATTCGTCTTCACCGAGCCGATCGGCAAAGCTTGCGACCGGCGCTGGCCGAGAACCGTTCCGAGCGCATGCGCTTCGGCCGGATCGCCGACACGCGTGCCGGTGCCATGCGCCTCGACAAAGGCCAGATCGTTCGGCGAGACACCGCATTCCTCGTAAACCTGCGACAGCAACGTCGCCTGTGCATCGGCCGAAGGCAGCGACAAACCCGTAGTGCGCCCGTCCTGATTGATACCGGACCCCATGACGACGGCATGGACCCGATCGCCGTTGCGCCGCGCGACATCCTCCGCGCGCAGCACCAGCGTCACGGCTCCCTCGGCCCGCACATAACCATCGCCCGACGCATCGAAAGCCTTACACAGACCCGATGGTGACAGCATCGATGCACGAGCAAAGCCGAGGAACGAGAACGGCGACAGCAGCATGTTCACGCCGCCGACGATGGCGGTGTCGATCTTGCCGTCGCGGATCGCCTCCAGCGCCAGATGCATGGCAACCAGCGACGAAGAGCACGCGGTATCGACTGTAAAACTCGGCCCGTGCAGATTGAAACTATAGGATAGACGATTGGAGATCAGACTGAGCGTATTGCCCGTCATCATGTGAACGTCGATCGCGCCTGGATCGAACATGAAGCGCGTCGCATGGTCCGAAGACGACGCACCGACATAGACGCCGGTCTGGCTGCCGGACAATTGCGACGGGCGAAGCCCGGCATGCTCGATGGCTTCGTAAGTGACTTCGAGCAGATGCCGCTGCTGCGGGTCGATCTGGGCCGCTTCGCGCGGGCTGATGCCGAACACGCCGGGATCAAAGTCCCAGACATTATCGATCAAACCGGCGGCAAACGTATAACTACGTCCCGGAATCTCCTGTCCAGCCTTGGGGTGATAGTAGCCTTCGACCGAAAAACGGTCCGGCGGAATCTGCGCAATTGCGCAGCGCCCCTCTGACAGAAGCTGCCAGAAAGCATCCCGACTGCTGGCGCCTGGAAGCCGAAGCGCGTAGCCGATCACCGCGACCGGTCGGCGCCTATTCGAGTTAGCCTTTTTCAATTTGTTCCACCGGCGGCCCCACGCGCCGATAAGCGCATTCAGTCTCTATCGTCGTAATGCCGTACCCACACCTGCCCCTCCGATCAAGATCGATCACTCAAAATTTGATCCACAGCGTAAAAATGCTGATCCCATGTCGTTGGCGAATAGCTAAGCGCTGCTCGCTGCATGGTTTCCCTTCTTTGAGAGGACGGCACGACGTAGTCTTCCAATGCCTGAAACCAGGCCGGACCATCGAGAGGATCGAGGTACTCGGCGCAATCCCCACCCACTTGGCGATGCGCCGCAATGTCCGACGCAATCACCGGCACGCCCAGCGACAGCGCCTCCGCAATGGGAATACCGAATCCTTCGATCAAGGACGGCGCCAGCAACGCCCGCGCCCCTCGCAACAGGGCGGCAAGTGCGGCATCCGGCAATTCCGCAATTTGCGCGATGGTCGGCGCCATTGCCGCGCTACGATCAATCAGATCGACAGCATTCTCGCTATGACGGCCGCGCCGCCCAATAATCACAAGCCTGGCGCGTGGATTTGGTGAGGCCTGAACCCACGCCTTCCAGACATGAAGCAGGAAGGACAGGTTCTTGCGGGACTCAAGCGTCCCGACAACAACAAAATACGGAATTTGGCTGTTCAATTCTGGCCCATCCCGCAGAAACACCTCCTCCGTTCCCAACGGAACAACGACACCATCCGGCTGTGGCAAATGATGCGCGGACACAAAATCGTCCCAGGCAGCCTTCGTGGCGTCGGAATTAAAAATGACGAGGTCGGCCAGACGAGCGATCGTTTCCATCCTCATCCCGTGACGCGCAGCCTCCCCCGGCAGGAAATATTCGGGGTGACTGATCGGAATCAGGTCATGAACCAGAAACATGCTTCGCAAGTCACTGGTCTTCAGCCAACGGATACGCGCCGGGTTGTGCAGATTGATGTGGGAAACGTGCAGGTACCAGGACGCCTCATCTGAACGAGGTAGACGGCCAATCACGCCATTGACGGTCGCTTCCACATAAGAGCGCCCAATCATTGCGCGTGTTGCTGTGCCTTCCGTCTCGTGGCGCTCACGCACCGCAATTGTCGACCGTACCTGCTCAGGCCCGATTGGAGATTTCAGAATACTGCACAGATCCGTCCATGCCGGGTTGGACGACAGCGGCACCGACGACAGCCACCTCGCTTCTGCTGTTCGCATCAAGTCGCGGACCGTTCGCTTCGACAGCAAGCCGCTGTTGACCGGCGTGGTGACAAGTCCGCGCACATAGGCGCTGCTGCAGTCACCGCCAAGATAGCGCCGCGCATATGCGAATTCGACGCGGTCTATGCCGGTCGGAGTCCTGCGGTGAAGACGGGACAACAGCCGCGACAGATCCAGAATGCGGCCGTGCTTCACGATCGAATCATCCGACACTTGGCGCTACATGGTCAGCAAAGATAAACCCTGATATCACGACCTGTCGCCTGATCGGAAATGTCTCGCCATTCTTCGTTCTCCGCATTCGACGATGGTGGGCGCCCCAATTCTGCAAGAAGAGGCATAAACAATGTACACGATTGTTCCGAGACGGAATTAGCGCCGACTTCAATCACGCACCCCACCCACCCCAGAAAATCGATACGCAATGGCCGGACTTCTCCTGGAGCCTGAACACGGCGTTGCTGCCTCCTCT
The DNA here is from genome assembly GCA_023423415.1 of Pseudomonadota bacterium. Lineage (GTDB taxonomy): Bacteria > Pseudomonadota > Alphaproteobacteria > Rhizobiales > Xanthobacteraceae > Pseudorhodoplanes. Next base: position 24,627 of record JAFAFP010000042.1, read on the forward strand.
CATGGCTTCATCGCGGAAACTCTTCCGGCATGGCTGGCGATCCCGAACTTCATTGATGTGTGCGGGCACAACTGGTTCTATGTTCGATATGCCAGCAGCTTCTTCGACCGACCCACCCGGCCGCTGCTGCGCTTCATCACCCGATCAGGCCGCGAATATATCTATGTGTTGAATGGCGCGGTGTTGGGTACCGCCGAATGGGTCGGACGCGTTCCCGACAATACGGTCAGCACCTCAATCTGTGTGACCGACCGCCTCGGCCCTTTCGACTTCCGCTTTGACGAAGCACGCGCGATCTCGAAATACTCGCTCGCAAGCCGCAATATCGCGACGGGTGTTTCACGATCACGGCGTCTCGTCACAAACAGGCTTGCCGACGCAAGACAGTTCGAAGTCGATCTTTACAAGATCGCCAATGCGGCTACGCCGGTCACGAAATATGCCCAGTGGGCACGCCGCTTTCGGCGCACGCCGGACCTGTATGGCCTCGACCGTCCCCGCACGGATTGGGCGACAGGTCCGGTTTTTGCATTCGTCATGGCGATCGATGCGACGACGCGCCCCAGAGTACTCGAAACCACGATCAAATCCCTGCAGGAACAACGCTATCGTCGATGGGCACTCATCGTTTGCGTGCGGGAGAATGCGTCTGAGCGCGCGATCCGCGCTTACAAGAACCTTGCCGCTCAAGACCGGCGACTCGGCGAGATCGGTTTCAACCCGAGCCTCTCCAATTGCGATACCGAATGGTTCGCCGCAATCTCGCCAGGAGACACCTTGGATCATCTGGCGCTCGGAGTATGTGCCGAAGAGGCTGCCCGCGATCCCGCCGCTCGTCTGATCTATTGCGACGAAGACGCCGTCGGCGAGAAAGGCCGGATTCACTCGCCGCGATTGAAGCCGGACTGGAGCCCGACCTTCCAGGCGGCATCGCACTATATCGGGCGTCTGACCGTGTTGCGCAAAGATGCCCTGAACGTCTCGGGACTGTCAGATCCTCGCCTGATCGCGACGGAAGAGGAGCAAACACTCCGCGACATCACCAAACGCTTGTCGCAGCGCGATGTTTCTCACATTCAACGGATCCTCTACCACAGGCAGGGCTCTTCTTCTCAACGGAAGCCGCTTGCGAACACCCCTGAACCAACCACCGCATGGCCCGAAGCATCGATCGTGATCGTTACGCGAGACCGCGCCGATCTCCTGCGTGAGTGTCTGCGCGGCATCCGCGAGTTGACCGACTATCCCAACTTCAATGCCGTGATCGTCGACAATGGGACGACCGAGAAGAGCGCGCGCGACCTTCTGGCTTCATTGGAGGCCGATGAGCGTTTTCACATCATTCGGCGGCCGGGCCCGTTCAATTACTCCGCCTTGTGCAACGAAGGCGCACGGCAGACGCGATCGCCGCTTCTCGTTTTCATGAACAACGATGTCGAGATGCGCGAGCGCAATTGGCTCAGGAATCTGGCCCGCGAGGCCATCCGCCCGGACGTCGGCATCGCAGGAGCAAAGCTGCTCTTCCCAAGTGGCCGCATTCAACACACCGGCGTAACGCTCGGACTCGGGATGGTTGCGGGGCATCTCAACAGCAATGTTCCCGGCGACGACAACGGCTACCTCAACCAACTGATTGCGACCCGTGAGGTATGCGCCGTTACGGCAGCCTGCTGCGCGATCGAACGCGCCAAATTCGAAAGTCTGGGCGGCTTCGACGAAGTCAACCTGCCGGTGGAGTTCAGCGATATCGATCTTTGTTTGCGCGCCATGGAACGCGGATGGCTCAATCTCTGCGTGGCAGATTCGGTCCTGATCCACCGGGAGTCCGAAACACGGGGCGTGGCTCTGGCCAAGGTCTACGAGGCGGAGCGAAACTACTTCGTTCACAGGTGGTCGCATATCATTCGCGACGACCCCTATTTCCACCCCGGACTTTCCATGTTCGCGTTACGGCCTTCCCTGGCCTGAGCGAACAGCAGCATCGGCGCTCACAGAAGCCGGCTCCAAAATCGCGACGGTCGGGATGTCAACTGTATTTCCCGAATTAAAAATGTGATTTAATCCGCCCACCTCCGCCGTCTCGGAACGCACCGTTGCTCGCCGCGTTGCAGTGCAAGACGGTTGAATGGAAGGAGCTGAGATGGCTGACCTGGATCGTGCGACCGCCCGCGCCCTCGTCGAAGCCGGCTACATGCCGCTATCGGTCTATATCCAGCTCTTTGGAGATGCCGCGGCCAACGCGAAAGAGGCTCCCCTCGTCCCGAGTTTTGAAGCCGGTGAAACGCGAGCAGGGCATTACCACAAGACGCACCACCACTGAGCTGCCACTGTGCGGGCACCTACAACAATACCGTCCACGCCAAAACCGATCAGGTATTGGTCTCACCGGGGGCCTTTGAATTTGCGCCGGCATTTCACGGCAAATAATTGGCTTACAATCGTGGTTAAGGCGCGGTTAAACATATTATAAGTATTTGTTATAATTATATTTTTTGCTACCAACAGCAACACTCGCGGCTTTTTAAGGGGCCAGATATGTTGCCGTTTCGACACGCCCTCATCGGAAAGAGCAAGGCTTCATCAGTAAAATTTGCTTCTGACCCACTACGGTCGGCTATGGTTTCGCCGCTGGGGACTCAGGGCCGGGATGAAGTCATCTTTCTTGTTTCGCAACGCGGCGTTTGTCAGCGCAGCCATTGGGCTGAGCGCGTGCTCCGCTGTGCCTTCCGCGGGTCCCACAGCCTCTGAAATTGTTCAGAATGAAAGCGCTCAAAACGCCATCACAGGCTACGTCCTCGTCGATATCGACAATCGCGTTGCGGGCATTGTTTCCCGGCGCACCACTGCTTCCCTCGCCGGCATGTTCAAAACCGGAAAGAATCCGCCCGACGTCCGGATCGGCGTCGGCGACTCGATCACGGTCACGATCTGGGAAGCGGCAGCCGGCGGACTGTTTTCGACCGCGAGCATCGACCGGACCACGCCCGGTTCGCGGACCGCGACACTGCCTGAGCAGGAAGTCGCGCAGAACGGCACGATCCAGGTCCCCTATGCCGGCCGTATCAAGGTCTCGGGGCTGCGACCAGGCGAAGTCGAGTCGCGCATCGTCGAGGAGCTGAAAGGCAAGGCGATCGAACCGCAGGCGGTTGTGACCATCACCCGCAATCGCAACAACACCGTCACGGTGACGGGCGAAGTCACCAACGGCGCGCTGCTGCCGGTCAGCGGCAAGGGCGATCGCGTTCTCGACGTCATCGCCGCCGCTGGCGGCATCAAGGCGCCGGCGCATGAATCGTTTGTCCGTCTCACGCGCGGCGAAAAGACCGCGAACGTGCCGTTCAACACCATCCTCGCCGATAACCGCGAAAACGTTTACGTGCGCCCCGGCGACGTCCTCACCGTGGTGCGCGATCCGCAGCGCTTCACCGCCTTCGGCGGCACCGGCCGCAACGAGCTGGTGCCGTTCGACGCAGCGGGCATGACCCTGGAACAGGCGATCGCGCGGGTCGGCGGCTTGCTCGATTTCCGCGCCGACTCGACCGGTGTGTTTCTCCTCCGATTTGAACCAGCACCGCTCGTGGCAGAGCTCCTGCCAGAGCGACAAGGACAAATCGAAACCGCTCACGTACCCGTGGTTTACCGCCTGAACCTGCGCGACGCCAATTCCTACTTCCTCGCGCGCGCCTTCCAGATGCGCGACAAGGACATCCTCTACGTCGCCAACGCGCCGCTCACCGAAGTTCAGAAGTTCTTCAACGTGATCGGAACGCTCGCAGCACCCGTTGTATCAGGCGCCGCGGTCTACAACATCGCCCGCTAGGTGCGATGATGGGGCTGGATGTTGAACCATTAAGAATTCCGGAAGTCCTTCTCCTTCGGACACGCCGGCACAGGGACGACCGCGGCTTCTTTTCCGAGACCTACAACAAAAACGCTTTTGCCGAAGCCGGCATCGGTCTCGACTTCGTGCAGGACAACCATTCTCTGTCGCTGAAAGCCGGCACGATCAGAGGCCTGCACTATCAGTCCCCGCCCTATGCGCAGGACAAGCTGGTTCGCGTCATCCGCGGCCGCATCCTGGACGTCGCGGTCGATATCCGCCGCGGCGCGCCGACATTCGGACAATTTGTCGCGGCGGAAATCTCAGCACACGAAGGCAATCAAATCCTTGTCCCGATAGGATTTGCTCACGGCTTCTGCACACTCGAAGCCAACACCGAGGTCGAATACAAGGTGAGCAACTACTATTCGGCCAAACACGATCTCGGTGTGTGCTGGAACGATCCTGACATCGGCATCCGATGGCCCGTCGCAGAGGTGGAGGCCGTTCTGTCCGACAAGGACAGACGGTTGCCGATGCTCCGCGACGCAAGCGTGTTTTGAGCTGGGGCATGGGGGCGATGCTTGCGCAGGATAGCAGGAAGTTTCTCGTCACAGGCGGCGCGGGCTTTATCGGCTCCGCACTTGTGCGACTCCTGATTGCGGAAACGAACCACTCGGTTGTTGTGGTCGACAAGCTGACTTACGCCGCCAATCTGGAAGCTCTGCAGCCAATCGCCAGCAACTCCCGCTATTCGTTCGTGCGCGCCGACGTCGCCGATGCCGGCAAGATGACAAGCCTGATCGAACGCTACGCCCCGGACGTCATCATCCACCTCGCGGCGGAAAGTCATGTCGACCGCTCGATCGACGGTCCGGCGGACTTCATCGAAACCAATATCGTCGGCACCTTCTCCCTTTTGCAGGCGGCGTTGGGCTACTGGCGCAAGCTTCCGCCCGCCAAACGCGAGCAATTCCGGTTTCATCACGTCTCGACCGACGAAGTCTTCGGCTCGCTCGGAGCGAGCGGCTTCTTCAGCGAGACGACGGCTTACGATCCGCGATCGCCCTATTCTGCGTCGAAGGCGGCATCGGATCATCTGGTCAATGCCTGGCACCATACTTACGGATTGCCGGTCGTCGTCAGCAATTGTTCGAACAACTACGGCCCGCATCAGTTTCCCGAAAAGCTCATTCCGTTGATGACCATCAACGCGCTCGAGGGGCGGCCGTTGCCAGTTTACGGAAATGGCCAGAACGTACGCGACTGGCTGCATGTCGAGGACCACGCCCGCGCGCTGCTGTTGATCGCGACAAAGGGGCAGATCGGTTCGAAATATTGCGTCGGCGGCCTGTGCGAAAAAAGTAATCTCGATGTCGTGCGCACCATCTGCGCGATCATGGATGAGCTGGCGCCAGCAATAAACTCGCGAACCTCGCTCATTGCATTCGTGCAGGACCGCCCCGGCCACGACCAGCGTTACGCAATCGATCCGAGCAAGATCATCGCCGAACTCGGCTGGAAGCCGCGCGAGACGTTCGAAAGTGGCCTTCGCAAAACCATCCAATGGTATCTGACAAATCAGACCTGGTGGCAGAACATTCGCAGCGGCACCTATCGCGGCGAACGCCTGGGGGTCACGGCGTGATCCTCGTCTTTGGAAAAAACGGGCAGCTCGGCCAGGAGCTGACCCGCTGCGCCGCAGATCGTGGCGTTGCATTGATCGCACTGTCGCGATCGGACGCCGACGTCGCCGATCCCGCGCAAGTGGAAGCCGCCATTGCGCGCCATTCCCCGGACATCGTCGTCAATGCCGCGGCCTACACGAATGTCGATCAGGCCGAAGACGAATACGAATTGGCATTGCGCGCGAATGGGCACGGACCTGCCATCCTCGCTGCGGCCTGTCGCGACGCGAACTTGCCCCTCATCCACATCTCGACCGACTACGTCTTCGACGGAACGAAACGTGGTCCCTACACCGAGACCGATCCGATCGCACCGATCGGCGCCTATGGCCGCACCAAGGCCAAAGGCGAAGCCGCCATTCGGGACACGTGGTTTAAGCACGTCATCATTCGTACCGCCTGGGTCTATGGCGAGTTCGGCCGGAACTTCCTGAAGACCATTCTGCGGCTTGCGCGCGAACGCGACGAATTGCGGATCGTCGCCGACCAGCATGGTTGCCCGACATCGACTGGGACCATTGCATCGGCCATCCTCTCGATCGCGCCACGTCTATGCGAAGACGATGGCCTTTGGGGGACCTATCATTTCTCCGGATCCGGCGTGACCTCGTGGCACGGCTTTGCCGAACGCATCGTCGCCGCTCAGTCCCGTCACACGCGGCGCAATCCGCCTGTCATACCGATCGCGACGCAGGATTATCCGACCAAGGCGGTGCGGCCTGCCAATTCTGCTCTTGATTGCAACCTGTTCACGTCCGTGTTCGGCATCACGCCTGAGCCCTGGATGATCGAAACCGAGCGCATCACCGATGCGCTCCTGCGGGCTTAGGATTACAGAATGCCACAAAAGGGAATTGTTCTGGCAGGAGGAAGCGGTACACGGCTTTATCCGTTGACGCGCGCCACCTCCAAACAGCTACTCCCGATCTACGACAAGCCGATGATCTACTATTCGTTGTCGGTTCTGCTGTTGGCCGGAATTCGCGATGTCCTCATCATTTCGACGCCGCGCGACATTTCGGGCTTCGAAACCTTGCTTGGTGACGGTTCGAACTGGGGCATTTCGATATCGTACGCGGTCCAGACCGAGCCACGCGGTCTCGCCGACGCTTTCATTGTCGGCGAACGGTTCGTGGCGGGATCGCGCTGCGCGCTCGTTCTCGGCGACAATGTTTTTTACGGGCATGATCTCTCGGGCAAGCTTCGCAAGGCTGCATCCTTCGAGGATGGCGCCGTGATCTTCGCCTATCGCGTCAGCGATCCACAGCGCTATGGCGTCGCCGAATTCGATGCCGGGATGAACGTGCTCTCGATCGAGGAAAAGCCGTCAAACCCGAAATCGGATTGGGCGGTGACGGGACTTTATTTTTACGACGCCGACGTGGTCGAGATCGCGAAGTCAATCAAACCATCGGTCAGAAACGAACTCGAAATCACCGACGTCAATAAACACTATCTGAGCCGCAAGCGTCTAACAGTGGAGCGCATGGGCCGCGGCTTTGCCTGGCTCGATACCGGCACGCATGATTCATTGCTCGAAGCGTCGGAATTCGTCCGCGCGATCGAACATCGGCAGGGTCTCAAGATCGCATGCCTTGAAGAGATCGCCTTGTCCAACGGCTGGATCGGCGCCGACGATGTCGCCCAGACCGCTTATGCGATGAAGTCGACCGAATACGGTAAATACCTGCTGCAACTTGTCGACGCGGACAAGCGTCGTGAACTCCTATCGAATTGACGGTCGCCATGTCCGATGTCCTCGCCTCCATCGCCGCGTTCTTTGGTGCAATCGAACGCTTCATCCTCCGGAGAATCCGCGCTTTCGAGCGCATTTTCATCCTGTACCCGATCGAGACGGTTGTACGGTTCATCCATCATCTCAATCCGCGGGTTCACTTCACCTCGCTTCGCATCAACGAGGTCGTCGAGGGCTATCGTCCGAAGTCGGACGGCACATTCTTTATCCTGGTCATGTACTCGAATGGCCCGGCGCCTGAATTTCTGATGAACCTCATCGACGCGATCGACCGGAGCCCGCACAATCTGGTTCTGGTATCCAACTCTCCTCTCTCGCCGTCGCAGAAGGCCGCGTTAAGCGAAAAGTGCCGCGTCCTGATCGAGCGGAAGAATGTCGGCCGCGATTTCGGCGGCTACAAAGATGGCGTTCAATATGTCCAATCGCATTTTCCGGATGCCCAGCGGATCGTTCTCGTCAACGACAGCCTGTTCTTCTTCCGCAAGTCGCTGGACAAGCTGATCGCTGATCTGAACGGCCCCCACGATTTCATCGGCGTGACGGAAACGCAGGCGATCCACTATCACGTTCAGTCCTTTATGCTGTCGTTCGGACCCAACGCCATTCGCCACCCGAAATTCCGCCGGTTCTGGAAAAAGTATCGTCCCATCGGCACCCGGTACTGGGCCATTCACCGCGGTGAGGTCAGGTTGACGCGTCAGATGACCAAGGCCGGATTCAGGCCGCATATTCTATTCCCGACGGCGCATCTGCTGGCACATTTGCAACGGCGGCCGGTGCGGGATGCAATCGAAACGGTGCGGCTGCTGCCGATCTCGGCACGCAAGAAAATGTTCAAATCGTTTCTCTCGTTCATGGGTGAAAAATCGAACTCGTCTTCCTTAAGCACCTTGGAAGCAGTTGCGTATGGCGTGAGGCGCGTCCATCCCGGCGCAGGCCGTGGTGGCGAAGACAAGCTCATTCAGATCAGCAACCAGGCGACCGGCATGGAACAATGGAGTTTGGGGATTTTCCCGGACAAGATTGTTTCAACGATCAGTCAAAACAACCAGATGCACTACGGTGCGTTTCTGTTCATGCGGCATCTGGGTTTCCCGGTTCTCAAGCGGGACATTTTCTACCGGCAGCTCTACACGCTTGAAGAGGTGCACCAGATCCTGACCGATCTGGGCGAGCCGCTGCGCGACGAGGTCTTGTCGGATCTTCGTCGTACCGGAAGCGGCGAGAACCTGCGGCGTTTACGCGGGTTGATGTACCGGCACGGCATGATCTAGCGCGCTGTGTGCAATACCGAGCGAGAGTGATGGCTTTGCAACGAACGCACCGCAACTTTCCGGACGACTACGATTTGCGGGACGGAGTTTATGCTCCGCGCGGGGATGAACGTGCGCCGTTCCGCTATAACGATGGCGACGCAGCTGAAACCTATCTGCTCGAGTTTATCCAGAAGGCGGAAGACCGCTCGGTGCTGTCGCAGGACATTTCCGCGGGCATTCGCGACTGGCCATCTCTCTACCACCTCTCGCCGAAGCGGGCGAACCTGCTGCGCCCCTTCGCGTCGCTTCTGCGCGGCAATGTCCTGGAAGTGGGCGCCGGCTGCGGTGCCGTAACCCGCTTTTTGGGAGAGAATGGCGGCGAGGTTCTTGCGCTCGAGGGAAGCGCGCGCCGTGCACGCATTGCCCGCGAGCGCACCGCCGACTTGTCGAATGTCACCGTTGTTTGCGAGCAGTTGGATGCGTTCTCGACGCCGAAAACCTTCGACGCAATTCTGAGCATCGGCGTGCTCGAATACGCGGCGATTTACGGCACCGACAAGAACCAGCCGCATGTTGCTTTTCTTCAAAGCCTGCAAGAGCGACTTTCTCCCGACGGGGTTGTGTTCATCGCGATTGAGAACAGGCTGGGGCTGAAGTATTTCGCCGGCGCGCGGGAAGATCACGTCGGCGCAGAATTCCATGGCATCAACGACGGCTACGATCCGGAATCGGTTGCGACCTTCGGACGCGCCGAGCTGACTAAGTTGCTCGACATGGCGGGCTTGCCGAAGCAGGCCTTCTTCTATCCGTGCCCGGACTACAAGCTTCCTGTGACGATGCTGTCGGACCCCTTGCTCGAACAGCATCCCGATCTCGCATCGACGCTGCTCGCGCAATCCGCGATCGCCGATCCGCAACGGCCGGCCGATCCGACCTTTTCGCTTGAACAGGGTTGGACCAGCCTTGGCCGCAACCAGTTGCTCGGCAGTCTGGCGAACTCTTTCCTTGTCGTGGCCGGCCGTACCGCGAGCGCGATTGCGCCCTATGCGAAGAAAAAGGATATCGCCTGGCACTACGCTGTCGATCGGCATCCGGCCTTCGCCAGAGAGGCGCGCTTTGAGTCATCTCGCGGCGCCGACCTGAAAGTTAAACGCAACGCTCTGTCGCAGGCCCCCTCGCCGGCGGTCCCGGTTCAATGCTTGACCATCGATGAGGCGTTCCAGCCCGGCGACAATTGGTGGAACGTGCTTGCCTCCGTTCTCAACAAGCCGGATTGGTCCATTCCGCAGCTTGCCGGGTGGGCGCGGTTCTGGCTCGATGCGTTGGCGCAGCGATGTGAGGTCGGTGCGTTTGGCGCTCACGCGCTTCGCACCCATGTGGATGGCACGCATTTCGACGCGACGCCGTTCAACATGGTGCGCGACGCAGATGGCACGGCGCATTTCTTCGATCAGGAATGGCGCCTCACGCCGGCGGTCGAATTCGGCTACGTGGTTTTTCGTGGCCTGCGCGACAGTCTTGCACGCGTCTCGAGTTGCGCAAAACCGGCGACGGGCACGCCCGCGCGGATCAACGACCTCGTCGTCGGCATTCTCGCCGAATGCGGCGTCCTTCTGACCCGCCCGGACGTGGACCGATATACGTTGATGGAAGGCCAGGTGCAGGCCTGGGTGCAGGGCCGCACCGCATCGAACATGACCGATGCCGATGCCGCGCTCCACTGGAATTCAGCACTGACCGAGCGTTTGCCGGTGCAGCGCAATGTGCTGGCGCAGGAAACGCGATCGCTGCGAACCACGATCGACGAGACACGCACGAAGCTTGAGGCCAGCGAACAGCAGCACCGCGCCGTGGCCGATGAACTGGCTCGCACGAGCGAGACTGCACAGTCGCGGGCGAGCGAGATCACGCGTCTTGCAGCGGTTGCCGCCGAGCACGAACGCAACGTCGCCGGTCTGACCCGCGACCTCGATGCAACCCGCCGCTTCCTGGCCGACAGCCAGCAGCAGACGCAGAGTCTCGCCGGCGAACTCTCGCAGGCGCATGACGAGCTGGCGCGTCTGCGCGAGCAAATGGCGCAAGGCAAGACCGAGCGCGATGCGTTGCTCCAAAGCCGGCAGGATCTTCAGTCCCGCCTGGATCAGGAACGCGACGCGCGTCGGCAAGAGGCAGCCGCTTCGCAGCGCCGGCTTGCGGAGGAGCGCGACAGGCATCGGCAGGAAGCTGCCCTGTTACAACAACAGCTCGCCGAGGAACGCGACGGACACACACAATCGCGCGCGCTGCACGATCGGACCCGCAGCGAGCGCGACGCCGCCATAAACCACTCCGCCGATTTGCAGCAACGCCTCAATCAGGAACGCGACGCCCGCGCCCACGAGACTCGTAACCTGCACGACCAGCTCGGCCGCGAACGCTCAGCGCGCGAGGCTGATGCCCGCGTCCATGCGAGCCAGCTTCGCGAGATGCGCGAGATGCACGCGAACGACCGGCAGGCGGCGAAGTCCGGCGCCGAACAGCTTGCCGCAACGCTCGCGCTTCAGGCCCGCGAGATCGACAAGCTCACCAAATCCCGCTTCCGCCTGCCCCTTGCCGGCATGGCCGAGCGCCTGCACCGCGCATTCACGCCGTGGAAGCGCACCCGCTTCCACAACCGCGCCTGGGAGGCCGGCGTCATCCGCGCCTCGGGCCTGTTCCGCCCGCTCTATTATCTCGAGCGCAATCCGGACGTCGCCGCCGCGAATGTCGATCCGCTCCTGCACTATATCCAGCGCGGCGCGGCGGAGGGGCGCAGTCCCCATCCTGTGTTCGATCCTGAATTCTACTGGTCGCAGGTGGCCGAGGCCGAACGCGGCGCGCTCTCGCCGCTGGCGCATTTCGCCTCGGCCGGCGTCGCCGCGGGCCTCGACCCGCATCCCTTGTTCGACACCGATTTCTATCTGCGCGCCAACCCCGACGTCGCCGCGGCTGGCGTCAATCCGCTGCGTCATTTCATGGAGCATGGCTGGCGCGAGGGCCGCGACCCGAACCCGCTGTTCGATACCTCGTTCTATCTCGACAACAATCCCGCCCTCGCCGCCAGCGGCGCCAATCCGCTCCTGCATTATCTCGCGCACGGCACAGCCGATGCACAGCCCGCTCGTTCATCCTGAGACTCGACAATGTCCTCCAATCCGCACCCGCTGTTCGACAGCGAATGGTATTTGCAGCAAAACCCGGATGTGGCGGCTGCGGGGATTAACCCGCTGCAGCATTATATGACGCACGGCTGGCGTGAGGGACGTGATCCGAACCCGCTATTCGATACGAAGTTTTATCTGGAGCAAAATCCGGATGTGGCTGCGGCGGGGGAAAATCCGCTTTCTCATTACTACGCGTTTGGGTGGAAGGAAGGTCGTAATCCGCACCCGGATTTTGCAATTTCCTGGTATCTTGATCGAAACCTAGATCTTCGAGAGGCCGGTGTCGAACCTCTTGGACATTATCTGGCTCGTGGAAGTCATGAGGGACGTCAGCGACATCCGAACATAGAACCAGACGTCAGCATCATCGATACGCCGGAACCATCTGCTGAACTTCAGCGTATCGACAATCCATCTCAGCCTCAGTCACCGGCAAGCCTACTAAATCACTATCATTCGTATTTTTCAAACAAGGGCCCAGCCTTTGAGGAATTCGATCCGACCATTTTGAATGGCGACACGCCGGACGTAAAACTCTTGGCGTTCTACCTGCCCCAATTCCACGCCATTCCTGAGAATGATAAATTTTGGGGACCTGGATTCACGGAATGGCGTCAGCTCGCCCGGGGACTGCCGAGATTTCCTGGTCACTATCAACCACGCATTCCGCGTGACCACGGCTTCTATGACCTGTCTGACATCAACACGATGTCACGCCAGATTGCTGCTGCCAAAGCTGCAGGAATTCATGGGTTTGGTTTTTACTACTACTGGTTCAACGGACGACGGATTCTGCACAAGCCGGTCGAGCAGTTCCTCGATGCCGGTCAATTGGCGATGCCGTTCTTTATCATCTGGGCCAACGAAAACTGGACCCGGACATGGGACGGCATGAATGCAAACGTGTTGCTGCATCAAGACTATCGTCCGGAGGACGAACGCGCGCTCTTAGCGGATCTTTCGCGGCATTTTCGAGACGAGCGCTACATCAAACTCGCCGGGCGCCCTCTCTTCGTGATCTACAAGCCGAGCGACGTGCCTGACCCCAAGGAGACGTTCGCGCGCTGGCGCGAGATATGGCAATCCGAACACGGCATGAACCCACTGATCTTCATGGCGCAGACGTTCGGATATACTGATCCATTGCCCTTTGGACTCGATGGCGCGCTCGAATTTCCTCCTCACAAGCTAACGCAGCATTTGCACGGGCGCCCCACGCCCGACGCCTTCGATCCCGAGTTTAACGGCCGAGTCATTTCGTATGACGATTTTTCTGAAGTTTCGACGTCCGAAATTCAGGTCGAGTTTCCGCTTATCAAGACGGCCGTGCCCAGTTGGGACAATGACGCGCGTCGGCCGATGCGCGGGCTCACCCTAGAAGGAAGCAGTCCGAAGAAGTACGAGGCGTGGCTGAAACAACTGGTCGAGAGAACTGCCGAACACAAGGTGTTCGGAGAACGTCTCGTCGCCATCAATGCCTGGAACGAATGGGCGGAAGGCGCCTATCTCGAACCCGACGTGCATTTCGGCGCCGCATACCTCAATGCCACCGCGCGCGCGGTGAAGGCGACTTTACCTGCAACAGCAAAGTCTCCGAAAACTCGGGATCTGATCTCCGTCATTATACCTAACTACAATCACGCCAAATATCTTCCGACCAGAATCGGATCGATTCTCTCTCAATCGCGAAAGCCCGATCAAATCGTCTTTCTCGACGACGATTCGTCCGACAACAGCGTCGAAATTGCCGAAACGTTGCTGTCGCAATCATCTATTCCGTATGTGATCATCAAGAATTCGACCAATTCTGGAAACGTGTTCAAACAATGGATAAAGGGTCTTGATGCTGCGGTCGGGAACCTGATTTGGATTGCAGAAAGCGATGATGACGCCCGCACTGACTTCTTGGCCCTCATGGAGCAGTCATTCGTCCGACAAGACGTACTCCTTAGCTATTGTCGCATCAAACAGATCGATGCCGATGGACAGCCCACCAACGATCTTGATCATTATTATGACGACCTTCCAGAAACGAGTTGGTCGAATTCGAAAATAGTCCCTGCCCACAAGACGCTGAATGCCGACTTCGCTATCAAAAATATAATTCCAAACGCGTCCGGGGCTGTTTTTCGAAAACCGCAATTGAATGATGACGAAAGGTCTCGCCTATTCTCGTACACGTTTGCTGGAGATTGGTTCTTCTACGCTTTGATTAGCCGCGGCGGATCAATAGCCTATCGCCACGATGCAGAATCCTATTTTCGGAAACATCGTGGCAGTGTGTCTCAAAACTCAATTGGCGGCGAGCGTCACATCCGTGAACACCGGATGATTCTTGACGATTTGAGGTCGCTCTACGGAATTGACGGGGCGACCGTTCAAAGACACATAGCCGCGCTTTCAAAGACGATCGGACAGGACGCGTCCAATTCGTTCCAAGAGGCGTTGAGCGCGAACGCCTTTTCTCCAGTCGAAAATAGCGGACGCTTTAGAATATGTATCGCCGCCTACAGCTTCGATGTGGGCGGCGGAGAATTGCTTCCGATAGAGCTTGCCAATACGCTCCGCAGCCTCGGACACCACGTCACATACATGACGCTTGAAACTCCGCAGGCCCCAACGGGCGGCCCATTGCGGCATCGATTGCGCGATGACATCCCTGTCGTGCTTTTTGATGATGTCGCAAGCGATTTTATCGGTTTTCTCTCTGATCACGGGGTTGAGGTCTTCAACTCTCATAACGTTGCTATCGAATATCAACTCCATAGGAGGAGCATCGAGATTCCTGTTCCTTATATTGCCTCGCTCCATGGCGGGTATGAAACAGTTCCACAATTGCTAACCAACGACTTTATCGATTACGTTGCACGCAACGTGGACACATGGCTCTACCTCTCCGAGAAAAATCTAGAACCACTTGTTTCGAGGGGCTTGCGAAATGCGAACTTTGTTCGTTCACACAACGCAGTCGCGACTCCCTGTTCGTCCGACCGCGGTATCGCTGCAGCCAGAGACCGATATCGCATTCCACGAGATGCCTTCGTTCTCGTTCTCGCGTCGCGCGCAATACGTGAAAAAGGCTGGCAGGTCGCCATCGACGTAACTACGGCTCTTCGCGCACAAACAGGCCAGAACTGCATTCTGCTCCTGCTCGGTGATGGGCCCGATCTTGAGGCATTACGAAACCAGAACTTGAGCAAAGATTATGTGCGCTTCCTTGGACATGTTGACAATCCTGGAGAATTGATTGCCTTGTCCGACCTCGGCATTTTCCCGAGCACCTTCAGCGGCGAGACATTTCCGCTATTCGTGCTGGAATGCCTGCAGCACTCCCTCCCGGTAATCGCAACGGACGTTGGCGAAATCAAAAACATCCTTAGAACTGTTGGAGATAGGTTGGCTGGACATGTCGTGCCCCGACATCAACAATCTGAAATTCTTGAGCGATCAATGTCTGCGGTCGCATCAGAATCGCTTAGAAACAAAGTCATCCTTGATGAATGGCGACAAGCGGCAGCAGCGGCGGCCAAAAAATTCACTATGGACGGTTTGGCTGGGTTATACATGAATGAATTTGTGAAATTGCGAGCTAGCGCTTCCACGCGTTCATGATCTGACGTCATCTCTTGCGAAGGCGCGCATGGCGATTGACACACATCTCCCCTGCATGTCGACCACTTGCATGGATTTCTGAATGCTTTCACACACGACACCTACGTTAGCGGAGGCTGAATCAGCGGCCAGAGCTGGCGCCACCTTCAAAGACATCCTCCCCATATTGAGAGGATTGAGCCTGGATGAGTTCGGTGAGCTCTTCGTAACTACACCACTGCCAAACTATCCGCGCCTTTCCAAAGTTTTGCCGGCCATGGCGCCAGTTGACGTTCAGCAGACGTGGACTGGCCGTTCTGGGATGAGGCTATATCCGCAAACGTCGCAATTTGTGCGGTGCATCGAAGCTGCATATGCGCGCCACACTGGCAAACGACTGGCCAATGAAATCATTCTCGATTTCGGCTGTGGTTACGGGCGCCTGATCAGGATGATGTACTACTACACAGACCCGGACCGCATCTGGGGTGTTGACCCGTGGGAAAACTCATTGAACCATTGCCGCTCCGTCGCACTCCCCGCCAATTTCAGAAGATCCGCGGAGGTTCCTGAGAGATTGCCGGTCGATGTAGAATTTGGATTCGGCTTTAGCTTTTCAGTCTTCACACACTTGACCGATCAGGCGACAGCTGGATGCCTCTCAGCAATCCGCAAAAGTTTCAAGAAGGGTGGAATGTTTGTTCCAACTCTTAGACCAGTTGAGTATTGGGCGCGCCTGCTCGACAGTTCAAGGAGCACATCCGATCACTACAAAAGCCTGAGTCATCAAGTCATCACGAAGGCGGAATCGGACCACCGTCAAAATGGGTACGGATTCGTGCCGCACATCAACCCGAACGTGAGGAACTACGGTGACAGCTCCTTTGCGATGGAGTTTTTCTGCAAACAGGATGGCTGGAAAATGCTTGGCTACGATACGCTATTAGATGACCAACACCAGGTTCTAGTCTATCTGCAAGCAGCGTAATTTACGATACATCGGTGCATACCTTTCAGCGTTGCGCTTTGACATGATCATTTGAGCAGGCATACGGAGCCCATCTATTCCGCGCCGTGCTCCGTCCGCAACGCATACTGCCTTAGGGCAGCTACCCAATGAGCAAAACCCCAATGGATTTTGAAACTGTGGCAGCACTGCACCGGGCTTATAAGCAGGTGACCGTTGATCCCGAGATACACCCCGAAGATACAATGTACCGGACCGGAAAGGAGCATTACACTTACGTTGGCGAGAGCGCGGTTGACATAATCCTGTCAGCGTTGGCGCTGAGTTGGGTAACGGAGGTCAATCGTATTTTGGATATGGCCTGCGGCCATGGCCGCGTTGCCCGGCATTTGCGGGCGGCCTTTCCAAAGGCCGAGCTATTTTTCTGCGACCTAGATGCCGGTGCTGCGGATTTCTGTGCAGATCGATTTCGGGGAACCAGCATCCCATCAGTCGAAAAACTTACGGCAGTGCCTCTGCCAGAGAAACTTGATTTAATCTGGGTCGGATCCCTGTTTACTCATATTGATCGCGTCAGAACCGCGGACTGGCTCTCACACTTGGTACAGCACCTTCGCACAAACGGTATACTCGTCGGCACGTTCCATGGATACTTCACCGAAAAGGTAACGACTTTTGGCGATCGAATCGACAAGGACAAACTGAGCCACGATTTCCTGACGACTGGGTACGGTTACTGCTGCTACAAGGGATGGAATGACTACGGCGTGTCATTGTCAAAGCCGTCTGCGGTTCTAGATATCGCTGGGTCGATCCCGGGCACCAAGGTTCTTTCTTACACTGAGAGAGGATGGGCCAATAACCACGATGTTCTAGCTTTGGCAAAGACAGACAGACTGAAGCCCTGGGGTTCGTAAACATGACACTCATTCCAAGCTTTCGCGACGAGTACCTGAAGACACTGCTGACCGCCCTCAAACATCCTTATGTCAGCACGTCGTCTCACGACGGTATCCGAACTGGCAACGGCTACCAGTCAATCGATCTAAACGGACTGATGGCTGTTGGAGTTCGACCTCATCGCGACATATTCCTCCGGCACTTGAACCTGACTGGGAAGTCGATCCTCGATATCGGAGCCAATCTCGGCGAAGTCTCACGAATGGCTCGCAAGTACGGCGCCGCACTCGTTGATGGTTACGAGTACGACACCTTTTTTGTCGAAACAGGCCGGATGATTAATGCCATAAACGGGGTGACCCGGGTGTCCATGTTTCAGGGTGACGCCACCGACCCCAAAATGTACGCCGATATGAAGTACGACGCGGTGTTCGCCTTTTCGGTTTTCGTTTACATAAGAAAGGTCCTCCCCGAGATCGCCAAGATTACCGATTGTATGGTGTTCGAAACACACACGCTGGATCACGGGCTGGACTTCTACCTGAATCGCATTCTTCCGATTTTTCCCTCGTTTAGGGTTATCGGATTTCCAGATATGGCGAACGACATCCGTAAAAGCCGAGCCTTGGTCATTTTTGGAAAAACGCCGATGGCCGTCGATTCAATCCTCAAGCTTCAAGCTGTGCAGCCGAAAAATTACTTCAATCACTCGTTCTTTTCCACGCACGGCACAGCGGAAGGCAGTCTTCCCGCGTTCCTGCTGGCACTGGAGGGACGCTTGCACGGTGAGCGCGACCTCCAACTGTCTCGCTTTGACCAACGTTATCTCGAGATTTTTTGTCTCGGATACTCTGAGTACTTGAAATCTGGCAGAGTCGATTCGTCGAACGTATTTGCATTGAACTTCAAGGCAGCCATCGATGCTGGACGTATCGATCCCGCGCTGAAATCGTTGTCCCAAGAAGAATTGATCTCGAAGATCAGTCTTCGTTTTCAAGACTTCGACAACGCTGCGGCGGGCCGCTGGCACCTAATCCCGCCGGTGAAGATCCATACTAAGCACGAGGGTCACCTGAGATTCGTAGGAAGTGAAGCGAACGAAATCCGCGCGGAAAATGTCGATGGTCATCACAGGTTTTTCCTGCACCAGCTGTTCAGACGCCCCAGCGTCGATGCAATCATTCAAGAACCAGCCGTCCAAGTCGAAACAACCAGATCGGCTGTTTACAGACTAGGATGACATCACGAGCCGGCATTTACGCCCCATAATTCCGCACCAGCACCGCGATCCCCACGCCTGCGCCCCAGAGCACAAGACAGATCGCGGTGAGCGCCGCCATGATCCAGCCGCTCTTCGGATAGAGCGCGTCCTGCGCCAGCACCGGCTGCAGGAAGGCGGCGAGATAAAGCTGCTGCGTATCGACATCGATCCGCGCCCGCTCGTACGTGGCCGCGGCGTCCACATAATGCTTCTGCGCGAATTCCTGCTCCAGCCGCAGCCGGTCGAAGCGGCCCATGCTTTCGGCGAGAGCGGGATCGCGCCTCGCGCCCCCACCCTTACCCTCCCCCCCAAGCGGGGGAGGGATGGGAG
>JAFAFP010000053.1 GCA_023423415.1 Pseudomonadota bacterium
TTTCTTCCCTCTCCCGTTCACCGGGAGAGGGTGGCGAGCGCAAGCGAGCCGGGTGAGGGGCTGCTTGGCTGATTCACGAAGATGTCCCTCTCCCAACCACCCCGCCTGTCGCTCGGCGGTCGGCCTCTCCCCGCTAATGCGGGGAGAGGTAAGAAACATCACACCCAGCCCTTCAATTCGCGCAGGACAACCTCGCGGATCACCCGGATGCCCTGCTCGCTGTCGTTCAGGCAGGGGATGGCGGCGAAGTTCTCGCCGCCATTGTGCTTGAATATCTCGGCATTTTCGACCGCGATCTCCTCCAGCGTTTCGAGGCAGTCGGCCGAAAAGCCCGGCGTGACGATGGCCATGGTCTTCACACCGCTTTTCGCCAGCGCCTCCACGGTCTTGTCCGTATAGGGCTGCAGCCACTCGGCCTTTCCGAAACGCGACTGAAAGGTGAGCCTGAACTGACTCTCGCTCAGCCCGAGCGCGGTGCGCAGCAATCGCGTGGTCTTGACGCATTGACAATAATACGGATCGCCCTTGTCGAAATACTCGCGCGGGATGCCGTGAAAAGACGCCAGAATGACATCGGGCTTGAATGACAGCTTGTCGAGCTCTCCCCGGATCGAAGCCGCCACGGCTTCAATATAGACGGGATCGTCGTAATAAGGCGGCGCAACACGCAGCGTTGGCTGCCAGCGCATCGTCATCAGATGCACGAAGGCCGCATCGCAGGCCGTCGCCGAGGTCGCCGCGGCATATTGTGGATAGAGCGGTACGAACAGGATCCGGTCGCAACCTTTCGCCGTGAGCTCATCAAGAGCCGATCCAACCGAAGGATTGCCGTAGCGCATGCCCCAGGCCACGTCGATCCTGTCATCCACGCCAACGAGCGACGCCGCAAGCTTGTCACGCTGCGAACGCGTGATCGTCTTCAGCGGCGACTCGTTCAGTTCGCGGTTCCAGATCGCCTCGTAGTCGCGGCCTTTGGCGCGCGGCCGCAATGTCAGGATGATGCCGTTGAACACCAGCTTCCAGATCAAAGAGTTTTCCTCGATGACCCGCTTGTCGGACAGGAATTCCTTGAGATAGCGGCGCATCGACCAGAAATCGGTCGCGTCAGGGGTCCCGAGATTGGCGATCAGGACCCCGATCCGCCCCGACTTCACCGGCGGATGATTGTCCGGGCGGGGAGTTCCTGTGACCGCGGCTGACGATGCGTCTTTCATGGGGCCATGCTAATCCACGGAACAGAAGAGGAAATCAATCGCCAAATGACCATCACCCGCCGCCTGCTTCTACTTGGATCATCCTGCCTGGCACTGATCGCTAGCCTCCCTGGAAAGGTGTCGGCGCAGGCGACGCGCAGCAAAGTCACGTTCGTCCTCGTCAACGACATCTACCAGATGAGCGAACAGCCGTCGCCCGATGGCGATCTCCGTGGCGGCTTTGCGCGGCTTGCTGCCGTGGTCAAGGCCGAGCGCGCAAAGGGTAAGGTTGTTTTCGTCCATGCCGGCGATACGCTGTCGCCGTCGCTGATGTCAGGGATCGACCGCGGCGAGCATATCATGATGCTCACCAACATGATTGCGCCAGATGTGTTTGTGCCGGGCAATCACGAATTCGATTTCGGCAAGGAGATTTTCTTCGAGCGCATGGCGCAGGCGAAGTTCCCACTCTATGCCGCGAACATTCTCAATCCGGACGGCAAACTCATTCCCGGCTTTCGCGAACGTTCGATCATCGAGATCGACGGCATTCGCATCGGCCTGACCGGAGCGACCGATGAAGACGCCGTCATCCTCTCCAGTCCCGGCGATCTGAAATTCCCGCCGTCGGTTGCAACAGTCGAGAAACAAGCGACAGCTCTCCGCAAGGAAGGCGCCGATGTGGTTGTCGCCGTCGTGCATACCGACCGCGCTAAGGATGAGGAGATGTACCGCATGCAGGCGGCCGACATCATCCTCAGCGGGCACGATCACGATCTCTGGCTCAACTATGACGGCCGCACGGCTGCGATCGAGTCGAGCTACGACGCGCATTTCGTCACCTGCATGGACGTCACCTTCACGGTGCGGACCAACGAAGGGCGGCGCGAAGTGCTGTGGCATCCGGAATTTCGCATCATCGATACACGCCATGTCGCGCCCGACCCGGAGGTGCAGGCTGCCGTCAAGAGCTATGAAAGCAAGCTGTCGAGCGTGCTCGGCACAGTGATCGCAACCACCGCGGTCGAACTCGACAGCCGGAACGCGACGGTACGAACACAGGAAGCAGCGATCGGTAACTTGATTGCGGATGCCATGCGTGCCAGTACCGGCGCCGATATCGCCATCACCAATGGCGGCGGCATCCGTGGTGGCAAGGTCTATCCTCCCGGCAGCGCCATCACACGGCGCGATATCATGTCCGAACTGGTATTCCGGAATAATGTTGCCGTGCTCGAGATTTCCGGCAAGGCGATCAAGGCCGGCCTGGAAAGCGGCTTCAGCATCTTGCCACGACCAGCCGGACGTTTTCCGCAAGTATCGGGCCTCAAGATCATTGTCGAGCCGTCACGACCCGTTGGGCAGCGCATTGTCTCGATCACTGCAGACGGCGCGCCGCTGGACGACATCAAGACTTACAAACTCGCGACCAACGACTTCCTGGCCAATGGCGGTGACGGCTATGAAGCGTTCGACAATGTGCGCGAACTCGTGCCGGGCCATGACGGCCCGCTGATCGCCAACGAAGTCATCCAGTATCTCGAGCGGATCAAGACGGTGAAGACCGGCGTCGCGGGCCGCATCGTCATCAAATAGCGTGCGATCGTCCGATCACGCACAAAGCCAAACCTTAAAAACAGAAACGGCGCGCTCCTTTCTGGAGCACGCCGCCAGTCCGCTGGTTCAACAGACTTATTGAGCGAAACGCAATTCCATGCCGGCAAGACCGGCGAAGACGTTGAGGCCAACCTGTCCCTCGACGCTGAGCGGCTGCAAGGCGAAGGAATTGCTGGAGCCGCCATACAGCACATTGGCGCCGAGACCGACGCCGACCGCAGCGCCGGCCGACACGCCGCCGTAGTTGCCCGACAGGTCGCCGAGACCGATTTGCTGGGTCGGCGCAAAGACGCCCCAGGCAAGACCGGAAACAGCCGTCGCACCGAGATCGACGCCAGCGCGGCGGATGGTCGCGCGGTAGGTCTGCGTCGGACCGTAATCGGAGCGATAGAGGCAGCTCAGCTCCGTCACCGAACCGAGAATGAAGCTGACCGATCCACCACCGCGGCATTCGAGCACCCCGGCTTGAACCTGCTGGGCGCTAGCGGGCAATGCGGATGCTGCCAGCAAAGCAAGGGCAGCAAGAACCGACGAACGAACCATGGTGTTTCCTCGTGAATGAAAAGAATCGGGGCAGGCGGTGGCGATCACGCGCCGAGAGTCAGGCGGAAATTAGCCCGCATCTGCCTCAAAGACGCTTAAACCGTCCCGTCTAAATTTCGGAAAATCGGGATTGCCGATGCCGAACGGCGGCAACCTTATTTCAGGTTGCCGCAAAAGCGCTGGATCCGCAGCATGGCTTCTTCCAGATCCTCGGTCTTGGTCGCATAGGAAATACGGAAAGCCGGCCCGGCGCCGAATGCCGAGCCTTGCACCACCGCGACGCCTTCGGCTTCCAGAAGCTCGCTGACGAAATCCTCGTCGTTCGCGATCGTCTTGCCTGACGGCGTGGTCTTGCCGATCGTCCCGGCGCAGGACGGATAGACATAGAAGGCACCTTCCGGCTTCGGGCACTGGATGCCGTTCGCCTGATTCAGCATCGACACCACGAGGTCGCGACGCTCCTTGAAGATCTTGTTGTGATTGGCGATGAAGTCCTGCGGGCCATTCAGCGCCTCGACCGAGGCCCATTGCGCCACCGCCGACGGGTTCGAGGTCGACTGCGATTGCAGCATCGCCATCGCCTTGATCAGCGGCTCTGGAGCACCGGCAAAGCCGATACGCCAACCGGTCATGCAGTAAGCCTTCGAGACGCCGTTCAGCGTCAGCGTGCGCTCGTAAAGCGCCGGCTCCACCTGTGCAGGAGTGGTGAAAGTGAAATCGTCATAGACTAGGTGTTCGTACATGTCGTCCGTCAGCATCCACACATGGGGATGCTTCATGAGCACGTCGGTCAGCGCCTTCACCTCGTCGCGGGTATAGGCCGAACCGGTCGGGTTCGACGGCGAGTTGAAGATCAGCCACTTGGTCTTCGGCGTGATCGCCTTTTCGAGCTGCTCTGCTGTCAGCTTGAAGCTGTTTTCCATGGTGGTGACGATCGAGACTGGCGTTGCGCCGAGCAGCGCGACGATCTCCGGATAGCTGACCCAGTACGGTGCAGGAATGATCACCTCGTCGCCGGGATTGAGCGACGCCATCAGCGCATTGAACAGCACCTGCTTGCCGCCGGTGCCGACGATGATCTGGGAGGGCTTGTAGTCGAGCCCGTTCTCTCGCTTGAACTTGGCGGCGATAGCGGCTTTCAGTTCCGGGATGCCGTCCACGGCCGTGTATTTCGCCGCCTTCCCGCTTTCGATCGCCTTGATCGCCGCCTGCTTGATGTTCTCAGGGGTGTCGAAATCAGGCTCGCCGGCCCCGAGGCCGATGACATTGCGGCCTGCCGCTTTGAGCGCGCGCGCCTTGTCGGTCACCGCGATGGTGGCAGACGGCTTGATGCGCTGCAGCGCGTCGGCGAGAAAGGCCATTTCCGTGTCTCCGGTATCAGGAATCCGCTTTTTTCAGGCGGGAACGTCCTAGAGCGCCGCGGCCCATCCGACAAGCCGTAAACGCGTGATGCAACTATCAACCGGATTGATCGGAGGACATTGGCAGACCGGAGATACCTTCCGTTCATCACGTCGGCCCGGCCGCCCAGCGAAGACCTATTCCACCAGGACACCCATAGACAGGATTCGCAGCGATTAGGTCCGATGGCACGGCCAGGTGGCCGAAGACCGGAGGCTCGACCGTACTATCTGGTTGTTGATTGCGCTTGTCGCGGTTGCAGTCGGGCTGGCGCCCCGGCGATCGCCTGCATCCTGCTCTTGAGCGCAACTTCGCTGTACCGGACCTGGCGCAAGGACAATGCAATCGCCACAGCTCTCGAAAAGTACAGCTCAGCTAACGGGATTTGCGGCGGGGGGGGGGGGGGGGGGGGGGGGGGGGGGGGGGGGGGGGG
>JAFAFP010000067.1 GCA_023423415.1 Pseudomonadota bacterium
GAAGCGAGCCGCCAAGCTCGAGGCCAAAGGCCAACCGGTGGACTTCAAAGAGCTGCTGCGCATGGAGCCCGACAGCGGAACCACGAATATCCGCAACACCAAGAGCAAGCACTGGCAGCAATGGCTACCCCCAGCACATCGGTGCATCGTTCCATTCACGTCGTTCAGCGAATTCAATAAAGCGGCCGGCGGCGACATCTGGTTCGCCTTTGATGAGACACGTCCCCTCGCCTTCTTTGCCGGCATTTGGACGAATTGGACGTCGGTGCGGAAGGTCAAAGAGGGCGAGACCACCAACGACCTGTATGGATTCCTCACGACCGAACCAAACGATGAGGTTGGCCGGATTCACTCGAAGGCGATGCCGGTGATCCTGACGACACCAGAAGAAATCGAGAGATGGATGACGGCGCCGGTTGAAGAGGCGTTGAAGCTACAGCGGCCCCTGCCTAACGGTTCGCTTCGGATCGTGGCTACTGGGGTGAAAAAGGATGAAGCAATGGAAGCGGCATGACCGTGCACTCCGATAGTCAGAAAAAAGCCGCCATCTCGATGCTCAACGCACTGCACGATTTTGAAAGGCTGGCCCGGCAAGAGAATCTTGGAACGCTTGGATATCTGCTCCATATGGCGCGGCTTGAAGCAAGGCACGTAGCAGGCATAGACGAAGCGTGAGAACCTCAAGTTTCGATCCGCTGCATCGCCGGAGCCTTCGGATTTTTCACCTTGATCCAGTGCTTGCAGGACGACGGGCCTGACATATAGGGCCGGCCTTTCCGCTTCGACACGATTCCCTCGAGCCCCATCTTGCAGGCGGATTCGAACAGCGCGCTACCATCAAGATCCGCGTGCTCAGAATAGACGATGCCGGACTTTGACTTCGCCAGCATCTGCTCGAGCCGATCCTTGCGGAGGAAAAGCGGCTTCGCACGCAGATCGGTGCCGCCCTCCTCAAGCAGGTCAAAGCCGTAGAGGAAGCAGGCCTTGTCGTGCTGGCGTGAATGCAGGAGGGCAAAATCGGCGATGCCGTCGGCTCCACACACCACGCCCTCCCCGTCGATCGTAAAAGATTTGCTTTTGAGCGCGAGAGCGCCGCGGACAATTTGCGGATAGCGCTCGGTCCAATTGTAGCCGCCGCGCGTAATGATCTTCACCTGATCACCACGTCGCTGAACAATTAGTCGGAAGCCGTCGTGTTTTATCTCGTGAATCCACGCCTCGCCCCTCGGCACGGTCGCCGCTCGGGTCGGAACACAGGGCCGCGGAACGCCGGTCGGCCAACGCCCGTTACGCTTTCGATTACTCCATTTCACAGACCAAGTCTGGTGATCGAAAGAGAAGGATTCAAGAGATGGACCGCTATAGGAGAGCGTGGGTCATCCCCTGGGAGCCGGGCCAAATTGGCGTGGGCTACACCACAGCGGAAGGCCAATGCGGCATGCGCGAATTCCGCTGGAACGATCCGGAGGCACCGGAGCTACACTCTGCTCTCAGCGATGAGGACCGGATCAAGCTGGAGCAGCACTTCGAAAGAGCCACCCCAGTTCATCGGCGGAGCGGAACCGTCCCGCATTGACCTGAGTTATGCGCAGGCCCCCACCTCCCAGCGGGGCACACTCGTCAGTCTGCATTAGTCTGCCCGGCCCGCCATCACAGCGGCCGGGCTTTTTTCGTGACGCGCGGGAACGCGGGTTTCTCTTCAGGGTTGACGACTGGCCTCGGCGAAGCGGCTGGGGCGATGCCCGACCTGGTCTTTCCAGTCACCTCATCCCTCGTGCAAGGCCGGGTCGGGCTTATTCGAGCCGGCCGTCATTCCCTTTTCCCTTGAAAAACTGCCTGACAGTTCAACTCCTGTGGTGAAGCACGCGCTCAGTGCTCGGCCCAGCGGACTGCTGGGCCCGAGCTGCTCAACGCAGCTATGTCTTAATTTAATGGAGTCGGATTGAACATCCTTTGTCAGGCACCGTTGAGCCGCTAGGAGCGACGATTGCAGGAGATAGCCAAAATGGCGAACAAACAACAAGGTGGATCAGGCAACTTCTCGCAGGACCGCGAGCGCGCGTCCGATGCTGGCAAAAAGGGTGGCGAACACAGTCACGGTGGCCAACAGCACCAAAGCGGATCTGAGGAACACAAGCAGCATGGTGGAAGTGGCAACTTTGCCGACGATCCCGAGCGTGCTTCCGAAGCCGGTCGCAAAGGCGGTCAACGATAGAAGTGCGATATGAGCCAGCTAGCCTGATGTGGGCTAGTCGGCTTCAAGAACCTGCAGGAGCAAGTCATGCCTCGCGGCGATAAATCCAGCTACACCGATAAACAGAAGCGCCAAGCCGAGCACATCGAGAAGGGCTACGAAAAGCGAGGTGTTTCGGAAAACGAAGCAGAACGTCGGGCGTGGGCGACCGTCAATAAGGAAACTCATGGCGGCAAGAAGAGCGGGTCCGGGCGAGGAAAATCCGAAGATCATTCTTCGTCGCGTAAAGGCGGGCATCTTGGTGGTAAGGCGTCGGCCAGTCGCCCCGCTGCAGAGCGCTCTCGCTCCGCCAAGAAAGCTGCGCAAACGCGCAAGCATAAGGCCGCTTAGCGGAACCATCCGCCTACGGCAGTACTAGACGTGCCCGGCCGCCATCAACCCCGGCCGGGCTTTTTTTCTTGGCGGAACGGCGATGAGCCACCGGAGTTCTATTGATGCTCTTTCCGTGCCACCGGTCAGGTACGCGGAGCGCCGAGTAATAATCTTCCAGTCTGACCCATCATCGACCGGGGGGGCGTGCCTCGGCTCATTGGTAAACCCGGATGCGGCAATGCTCTTGGCAACTTTACGAGATTGAGCAGGGTTGTTTTCGCTATGACGGCGAGGATGGCCCTTTCGGTACCCAGCCAACGCACTGGGAGCCCCTCTCTGCCCAGTCAACGTGACGGCACACAACCGGGCAGTTTTTTTGCGTTACATTCTAACGAGGTCGTGAGCGCGGGAACGCGCCGGCACCTTTTCTGATTGGCTAACGCCCGGCGTCCTGGTCGGGCAAGTCGACAGGTGATTGAACCCTACGGGCCCGGCCTCCGTCCCCTCCCCCGGGGGCCGGGCTTAAATCGCCTCAGCCCAGCCGCCCGTCCTCCAAGGATGTTCCGCACGTCGTCGCTATCGTAGCCCCGGATCTGCACGAGGTCGGCCGGGTGTTTTGCCTTCGACCTCATCGCCACCTCATGGGCGCAAGAAAACCGGTCCAGAAACACTCTGAACTGGCCGTTGATCAGGACTTCCCACCCGAGCCCGGGCCCTACTCCGTCTGGCATGTCGGCTGGATAGGCGGATTCGTCAGCATCTGGAACGGATATGACGCCGTGAGAATTTCGTTTCCGAGGATCCCGTAAACCTTGCCTCCGGGATCCCCGGGGCCGGCTCATAGACGCACGCCGAACGCTGGCCGGCCCCGTCCCCGTTCACCCATCATCAGCGGACTTTTGTGAACGATCAAAGAGTATGATGACACTCTCGTGCGCCCCTCTATAGTTGTGTGACGGGCGGGGGAAAAAATGAGCGAACATCATATTCTGTTCAGCGGAGAGGTGACGCCTCAATCCGCCAGCAATTTCACGGCTACGCTTATTCAGCTTGCCGGCCACGCAGCATCAAAGGTCGTGATTGCGTTGAATTCTGGAGGAGGCAATGTCGTTTCCGGCATAGCCATGTACAATGCGATGTTGGCGATGCCTTACGAGATCATTACGCACAACATTGGAAACTGCGATTCGATTGCGAACGTCATTTTCTTGGGTGGCACAAAAAGATACGCCTGCGCCGCGTCAACATTCATGTTCCACGGCGTTGGCTTTAACGGCACGGCCAACATCCGATACGAGGAGAACAATCTTCGCGAGATGCTCGACACTATCCTAGCTGATCACGCCCGCATATCGGGCATTCTCAATACTAGGACGAACGGCGGGATATCGGTTAAAGCCGGAATGAAGTTATTTAAGGAACAGAAGACCAGAACCGCTCAGTGGGCGCTCGACAAAGGTCTCATTACCGGCATTGGCGACTTTGCCTTCCCGGTCGGAGGCAACGTTCACTTGCTGATCAACTAAGCCAGCTATGGGATAGCGATCCTCTTTGAGGCCAGCAAACCCGCTCTGATGATACATCGCACCGCCGTTCAGGTTCATTGCGCGCTCCCAAGTTTTGCGAGTTTATTCATGCCATCAAAGCATGAAAGCAATAGGACGATCCATCAATTTTAAGAACCCTGAAAAATCATGAACTTAGGTGGTTAATAAACCGTTACAGCGAGCAGCCCAAGCCAGAGCTTAATCGGCATAAAGGATGCGGGTCCGGGCATTATGCGATAAAAATCCAGGCATGGGTTGATGGGTGCGAACAGACACCTAACCCTAAGGAAAAGGATTTTTGTTGTGGTTGATCGCCTTCGTGGCGCTCTCGACGGGCTGGAGCCACCAGCGTGCCCAAAGTGCCGTATCGAGATGCGTTGGTTTCGGTCCGAACTGGTTTCAGAAAGCTCTTCGTCAATTCAGATTGCACATCATTTTCAATGTGAAAAATGCGGGAGCCTCAAGTCTTCTGAGGCGCGCATTACAAAGAGCCAAGGAAGCCGCGGTCCGGCGGGGCTTGAATCCCTTGAGTATCGGCATCACCGGCTGCGATCCGTCGAGATGCGCTGCCGCGCTGCGGCATTCAATGCTCTAGACGGCAGCTCCTGATGTACTTCAAAATGGAACCATCATCGGCAAAGCCTGTGCAACAGGCGCCGGTGGCTTTGGAGTATGTCATGTCGGTTCTTGAGAAGACAGATACAGCCGCCCTCATCGCGAAATTGCAGGAAGACGTTGCTCGTCAAGAGCAGACGATCGCCGCTTTAAAGTCCAACGGGCACCCCTGCCCGGATGCAGAACGAGAATTACAGCGATTGAAAGAGGAGCTTGCACTATTGATGTGAGCCGTCGCTTAATCGGCATCAGTGCGGGTCGACGGTGGCGCCGGTGACAGTAAGCTTATCTCGCTGTTCCATCGCTATCCGGGCTCTGTGCCGCCCAAAAAGGAAGATTGTCCATTCATTTTGGAAGCCGAAGAAGCACCAATCTCAGGCTGCTCCTCACCTCCACCTGTTGAGCTGTGTGGTGATCCCATCACATGCGTATTCCTCGCGGATTGGTGGCAAACTCCTGCTCGCCGTTTGCACATATCCCTTAGCTCGGCGAGTTCTTCATCAGTCAGGTCTTCGATTCCGATGTAGCGGTTCGGCGCAGCTCCTACCAATATGAGCTCGTCGAGCTTGGCTTGAATGGCGGCTCCATCTCTGTTTTGGGTGTTCTGAATAAGGAAGACCATCAGAAAGGTTACAATGGTGGTGCCGGTATTGATGATGAGTTGCCAAGTATCAGAGAAACCGAATAGCGGTCCCGAAATGGCCCACAGCACAATGACCACACAACAAAGGACAAACGTTATAGGCTTTCCTGTCGCACGAGCTGTTGCCGATGCGGCCTTTGAGAAGCTTTTCGAAAGATCTGAAGGTTCGCGCATAATCTGCTCCTGTTTCTTCTTATTAGGCAAACGCGAAGCGCCCGCCTGAGCAGGCGGCATCATTGCGTTGGCCGGGAAGAATGTGTGTCGTCCCGCGTCAATAAACCGCGGGATCACTAACAGTTCCGGAGAGGCCCAGCTGATTGGCTATACAAAAAGACATTGATCCGAATTCGAACTAGGCGAAGTGCCTGGCCCGGTCTCCCGCATTCATCCCTCGTGCGAGGCCGGGCCTAGTTTACCGAGCCGTCCGCTCAATCGGCAAGTAATCAGCGGACGCAAACCGAGTGCTCAAGGAAGAAGCGCACCATTTCCCGGCTCGCATCAGGCCCGCGTGGCTCTGTATAAGATCCTGCCGGGCTACCGCCTGACCACGCGTGGCCGATATTCTGAAGAACCCAGTGCTCAAGAATGGTTCGACCAGCTTGGTCGCGGTAGACTTTACGCCTATAGCGCACGCCACCCTCCTCACCGTTGTTGCAAGTGGCGGTCAGCGCCCGATTGGCTTTTCCCTGCATGATGATCTGATCACCATTTCGGGGATTAACGGTGCTGTCAGCATCGCCATGGAATACGATCGTCGGAATTCCTCTTGTTGATCTCAACGATTGCGCACCTTCTCGCATGGCGGTGAACGCCGAGGGTATGTCACTCGCGGCGCCGCAAGCTAAACCCGAATGCACTCCAACGG
This sequence comes from Pseudomonadota bacterium, assembly GCA_023423415.1. Classification (GTDB taxonomy): domain Bacteria; phylum Pseudomonadota; class Alphaproteobacteria; order Rhizobiales; family Xanthobacteraceae; genus Pseudorhodoplanes. The sequence continues at coordinate 6,237 of JAFAFP010000067.1, forward strand.
CCGCGTAGAGATCCGGATATGTCGCACCCATAACCGCGGCAGCGGCCCCGCCTGCGGAAAGTCCGGCGATATAGACCTGCCCGGCTTTAACCGAAAAATGGCGCATGATCTCGCGGGTGATGCCGGCGATCAAAGAGGGCTCGCCGTGATCGCGACTTTGATCTGATGAGCTGAACCAGTTCCAACATTTTGAGGCATTGGCCGATTGAGCTTGAGCCGGATAGGCCACGAGCAACATCTGCTCCTCTGCCAACTCATTCATCCGCGTTCCAGCTGAAAAATCTTCAGGCGATTGCGTACACCCATGCAACATCACGACGAGCGGTATTGGCTGTCCTCTGTATCCGCTTGGCACGTAAAGTTTGTAGGATCGGGTGCCGGCGTTATTCGAAAAGCTACGGTCATAAAACTTCGCACCGTCCGGCAACGCCGGCTGCACCGGCTTGATACCTCGGCGGAACAGTCCATCCACTGGGCCCGAATGTTTAAGTTCGAGAAGGTGTTTGAGAAGACCAGTCGGCTGTAGCAGGACATTTCCAGACCTAATCTCACTAATTAATCGTGCCGTCCGGGATTGATTGCTTTGGCGCGAATGCCATTCCATGTCGAGAAAGGTCGGCATCCGCGGCTCAACTTCGTGAGGAATATTATTGGACGCCTTCCCTGAATCGAAATCCCCAAGCCCCGTTCCCCGCAAAATGGCCATCGCTTCTGCCAACCGCCCCTGCCGCGTAAGACGGGTGGCTTGGATCATGTCAATCTTTGAGCGAATCATCGTGGCTCCTACCAGGTGTGAATTTTGACAAAGCGATATCGAGCCCCCGTTCCACGAACGCTCGCGCAATCTGATATTCGGCAGAAAGACTATTCAACGTATCCGGTCACCCAGCGCTGATTTAACCGCGGCGCTTGCTTGCAATGCGCCAAGCACTTCGATGGAGGTGATCGTTGCGAGCGCGAGATCGGGCGAAACATCGGGGCCGATGACCACCAGTCCGAGAACTTGAATGTGAAGAGTTTCGCCCGCAGCCCGGACCGCTTCTAGTTCAGAGCGGTCGTACACCCGCAAGCCGAGCTCAAGGTGTCGACGTTCAACGGATTGCTTGACCGCATCATTGTGACGATCAAGCTGATTTCGGATCGCTGTCCGGATTAAGTCAGTTCGGTTGGAATAAAAACCTTCCGCCACCAAGAGGTCGATTTGCCCTAGATCGACGTACCCGAGGTTGATGGTAATTTTCTCACTCTCAGAAGCTTTGGGTCGAAGATTAACGACATCCGCCATCTGCCCACCATCCTCAAAACATCCACATGGATGGTATATGGGCTATTGCAGATCTTTCAACCCCCCAGCGGCCAAGCTTTCTTTCGCCGTTGGAACGGCACCCATTCGATTGGAGTTTATAAAAGGAATCCCGGTTTTGGCTGGGGTTTAAGTGCCGACCCTCTTCCCCCAAGCCGAGGCCGGGTTGGTGGCCGCGCGCCGGGGATCGGCCGTGCCAGCTTCACTTTCTGACCGGGTTCGGCTGATGGTCGGGAACGGATTGAAGTGCTAGCTGTCGAGACCACGACTTGGTGCGCAGGTCATGGATGCCTTGAACAACCGGGTCACCACCCGGGAGGCCGGTTTTTTCTAGCTCGCAGAGAAGTCCTGGGCGGTTCGCCATCATTAGCGGATCGCGCGATGCGCAGATTAGCTTGGTGGCGTCTGTGTGCTCCGAGCCTGCGTTATGTGAGTCCCGGTTTCTACGGCCCGCTCAATCTTCTTCGAAGTTTCGTGCGATTTAGAGTACCAATCCTCGACTATTTTGGCGGCGGTGTCTTTACCGCCGAGCCCAAACGCCAAGCCAAGCGCGATCGCAACAGCCCCGACCACCGCCATAAACAACGTATTGACCAGTGTCTCAGCAACCCCAATTTGGTTGACCGCAATCACAATGGCAAACGCCCAGACCATCACGTTTGCGACGGTCGCGAGAAGGTCAGGGTTGCCCAGCCCAGCCTGAGTGGTAGAGCCCCGGACAAGGTTGGACAGAGCGTTTGCGGCTAGCCCCCCAATCACAAGAACCACGATGCCAACCACGAGGTTAGGTATCCACAGCAGAAGCTGCCGCAAAACATCCGAGACAGCCGGCAGTCCAAGCGCATCGAAAGCAACCACTAAGGCGATCAGTCGAACAAACCACTTTGCCGTAAGCGCGATTGCCCCGGCGGCGTCGGTCCTCATACCCGTATTCTGAATGAACCCGCTAAAGCCCGATTGATCGGCGAGCTGATTAAACCGAATGCTGCGTAGCAAAGCTGCGATCGCTTTTGCCACCAAAGCGGCGATAAGCCAGCCGACAATGATAACAATCAGAAATCCAAGGATTTTAGGAATTGCCGCGAAAACAAGCGCCATTGCCGTCGCAAGGGACGTGAGGAGAGCTTCGCTCCAGTCCCGGACTGTAGCCACTGTTCCACCCATAGCGGATCTCCTCGTCACCTGTTCGCCGAATTAACGCCACCGAGAAGAAGCAAGTTCGGCTTGCGAGCACGAAAGCGACGTCGCAAAAAGTGCGCATTGCATCTGCACGCGCGCTCAACGTCTTCAGTGAGCGGACTGCCTAGGGGCAAGTTCCTATTTCTCAGCAGGGAGTCATTGACGAGGCTGGCGTACGGGCTCCCCATTGGGATCAGCACCTGGCATTTGGGCGCCCGGACTCACGTCACTCTTCACACCGCCCGAAGGGTGCTTATCGCTTGGATCGGTCCCCATTCCTGCACCGGACGTTTCACCAGGGGGAACGACAGAGGGCCCCGACGCCGGACCAGGCTTACTCAGGTCCTGCTTCGTTGCCTCAGGCCCGCCGGGACTTGGCTGGACCGAACCCTGCGGCGGACCAGCCTGCGCAAGGGCCGCCGTCGTCGTAATCGCGAAGAAAGTTGCTGCGGTGATCATCGTCGTTGCAGATTTCATGGCGCTCCTCCGAGCGTAAAGGAAAGCTTTAGATAGCCATTCCCCATTGCCATTCGGCCTCAGTCTGCATTGCCAAATCGAAGAACAACCCGACGCAACTCGTGCCCGTTCCACTTGTGGCATGATTTTTTACATTCCTCCGTAGTCGTCCGTTTGTGATCCGGGCCGCGTAGACAGCCATCTTCGCGTACATGCTCAATCAGTATTACCGAAGTTGCTCCTTGTTCACGCGCAAAGCGCACGGAACCCGCAGTCTGTCTACTCGCGTATCATGGCATTCAACTTAGGAGGCACCGATGTGAGAGCAGAGGAAGACATACGATTGCATTGGAAGTGACAAGGTCGAGGGTACGACCGTCTACGGCTCCGACGGTGAGAAGATTGGCTCGGTCGAGCGCATCATGAATTGGAAAGCGGTCGGGCAAAGTGGACTACGCCGTCCTGAGCTTCGGAGGCTTCATGGGCATAGGGCAGGAGCATTATCCTCTCCCATGTCTTCTTTAAACTACAACACTGACTTGGGTGATTATCAGGTCAGTGTCACGCGAGAGCAGCTTGAAGGTGCGCCGAAACACGGCGACGAAAATGAGTGGGATTGGGCCCGTGGGCGGCGCATATACGATTACTAAGGGCAACCGTGGCCGCGCATCGGCTATAGCGCATTCGTTACGTGTGGGTGCTGCCTGCAAGAGTAGATTCGCTCGGCGCCTCCGCTGCAAGAGTTCGCCACAGGATCAATGCCAAGAGCTAATCGTATGGCCGATGCTTGGTTCGACCCGGGGTAATGCCGAGCTCTGTAAGCGTGACGTTGGATAGCTCCACCCTCTCGTCGAGTGTTGCATTGGATTCCTGACGTACCAACTTCACAGCCTCGTCTTTGTCTTCAGTGTAGCATCCCACAGCGCTTCTACGACTTCCCCGGAATCACCCGATGGCCCCCACAAGTTTCGACACCTTTACAGCCCAGCCGCTCATTGGATCCTCCCGAATTAAGATCCCCTCAGCAAACCGATTACTTGGCTTTGCTTGGTTGCGTCACACTTACCGGATCCGAGCCCGCCATGGACTCTTCAAGTCCCTGCTCCAACTTACGCTCGTTCTTATTCTCGGCGTTCTTCGCGCCCTCGGACAAGCCGACATCCTTGTTGCCCACCTTTTTTGGGCTTTCTGCCTTAGGTTTCATTTGATTTGTCTCCAGCCCACTTTAACTCCTCCTAAACAGAATCGGTTCCGGCGTGCGTAAAATCGGCATCAGCACGCAAAAGCCCGGCCAACTGACCGGGCTTCATTGCACGTCCTATCGACCCGGGCATCCAGCCGCTACTTGCGCCAGAAGTTCTCCTCACGCTCGCGTCCACCAACCCCAGCCGCCCAGAAGGCCGCCCCCGCAGCAATCATGGACAAAGCACCGATCATAAAGGCTAGGCCGGCGGCAACTTTTCGGGCCTTGTCTACGGCTTGCTTTGCGCGTTCGATTGTAGAATCCACTCGTTTCCGAGCCTCCTCTGGCGGGAGCCGTGCCTCAGCAGCGACTATGCTCGCAATATATTCTCGGTCTGGATTGGTTATCTCACCACCCCGCAATGCACTGTCGCTCAAAATTCGAGAGATTTCAGTGACCGAATTATCACGCCTGGGAGGCGCCGAGGGATCTGCGTTTACCGGTCGCAGCATTCGTTCAATCAGCCCGCTTGTAACGCTTTGCTGACCAGCCACATGAGCGGCACCGGCCGCTGCGCCTGACGCTACCGTGGCCGCGCCGCTCGCGGCGATTGCCGCTGCGCAATATGCCATTCCCAAACCGACCAAAAGAGCAATGGCCCACATCACCAGGCCGTGCGCTCCATCACGGGACTGTCGCTCCTCCACAGATGTAGCTCCGGCCGGACGGCGAAAGCGCCCGGTAAAGTAGCCGCCCACGAGGAATGACCCAATCATCACGACCGAAAACCATGCCGCAGCGAGGATGGTTATCGTGGTCGTCGAGGGATTATTCCAGCTATACGGAGATACTGCTGCCACGCCAGCCGCCGATCCAAACGAGAAGAGTACGAACGAAAGCGCCGCCGCGATCAGGGCGCCGCCAATAATCGCACCCCAATCGAAGTTGGTGGTGCGATCGCTCGGAACGGCCACCACAGTTGTAGATTCAGACATGGCTTTCTCCTTTATCGCAAGCCTAGGAAGCTCAGGATCGCCATGATGACGACGATGAGCCCAATCAGATAAATAACAGAGTGCATAGCTTCCTCCGGATGACGCGAGGTGGAGGGAGCCTCGTGATGATGATCAGATTGCGTCCAACCAGCCTCGCGGCTGATTAAGATTTGCGCAACGGGATAGTTCCAATCCTGAAGCGGCTCGCCGATTGATCTAGACGATTTGTGCTGCAACGCGTTAACGAGATTGGACGGCTTTGATATCAGGAACATTGCAGGATGTGACGTGTTTGAAACAGCTAAGGATTTTCAGAGTCTTGCCGTCGGAGTTTACCGCCTTCGCCATCTTGGGCAGTGCAGTCAGGACCTTTCGCTCGGCATAGAAGACGACTTTCAAGTTCTCGTGGAACACGGAACGCTGATTCGAGTCATATTGGATGAATATCCGATTGCTCAGATCAGGTGCCGTGCAAATGGAACATTGGACGGCCGTACTCATTCGAGTCCTGACCAAAAGGACAATCGATTATGTGGACCGCCTTTTCCTGTGCTCTGCTCTCCACGGGACTATTAGCCGTCAGCATCATATCTCACGCGCAGAGTGCTAACTCCGGAGCGTATGGTCCGACACCGGAACTTCCAGCGCCGGAAATAAGCTGGCTTCCAACCTTGAACTGGGCATCCACCGAGCCTTGGCCCGAAAACCTGAGCCCAAGGGCGGCTACCGGCCTGCGCGTCAAGCCATTCGCTCGGGACCTGAAGCACCCGCGATGGATCTATGTGCTTCCCAACGGGGATGTGCTGGTGGCCGAAGCCGCCAGTGAGCCATCGTCATCTTGGAATCCTCGCTCAATCGCTCAGAGTTTCGTCCAGCGGTTGGCCGGCTCGATCGTCGAGAATGCCAACCGCATCTCGATTTTTCGCGACACCGATAAGGATGGTGTTGCGGATGAGCGGGGCGTCTTTCTCGAAGGACTGCGCCAACCGTTTGGAATGGCGCTCATTGCCGACCAGCTGTATGTCGCCAATACCGACAGCATCGTCCGCTATCCCTACAAGGATGGGCAGAAGCGCATCGCCGACCAAGGGACCAAACTGGTCGATATTCCCGTCGGACATCACTGGACGCGCAATATTCTCCCCTCACCGGACAATACGAAGCTGTACATAACAGTCGGATCGGGAAGCAATATCGGCGAAAAGGGTATGGAGATCGAGAAAGATCGCGGCACCATCTGGGAATTGGATCTTTCTACCGGACAACACCGGGTCTACGCCACGGGCCTTCGCAATGCGAATGGCATGGCCTTCGAACCGACGACCGGTGCCCTATGGACTGTCGTCAACGAGCGTGACGAAATCGGCGACAATGTCCCGCCGGACTATCTGACCTCTGTCAAGGAAAACGGCTTTTATGGTTGGCCCTACAGCTATTGGGGCAAGATCGTTGACGAGCGGGTGCAACCGCAACGACCGGACCTCGTCGCCCAGTCGATTACGCCAGACTATGCGCTTGGAGCGCATACAGCCGCTTTAGGCCTAGCTTATAGCGACGGCAAAGCCATGCCCGCGCCCTTCAAGAATGGCATGGTCATTGGGCAACATGGCTCTTGGAATCGATCGGAGCTCAGCGGATACAAAGTTATCTTCGTTCCCTTCAAGGACGGGCGACCTGCTGGTCTGCCGGTGGATATGCTCACCGGCTTTCTAAAATCGAGCAATGGTAAGGCCTATGGACGACCGGTCGGGGTCGTTTTCGACCAAAATGGCGCACTACTCGTCGCTGACGACGTCGGCAACACCATCTGGCACGTGTCGACTGATACATTGCAGAGCCCCTCGGCCCGTACGCCCTCGACACAGCCCTCGGCCAGCGGCTCATCGGCTCCACAGTAAGTACTAGCCTGCCTTCCTTTTACGCGACCTGGGAGCACCATCGCTTCCTTGCTCTTTCTTGATGAAACTGATCTCGCCATTGGCCTCAAGCGAGGCCCCTTCCACGTCCCGGATGTTTGCTATCCCTTGTTGACGAGCTTGGCTGCGCAACTCTTCGGCCGTGATCAACTCTCGGCGCATATTCGCACGCAGCATCTTCCCCCCTTGTATCAGACGCACAGGCTCACTCTTGGTCAGCCAGGCAAAAAAGCGAAACCGATAGCCGAGCCAATCCAGAGCCTGATCCCAGAACACGATAGTGAGCACCAGCGCTACGCCTTCCGTGACCGACGTGTACTCCTTCGAAAATGCGTTTTGCGCTGCATCGGCAATGATCACGATCACGATCAGATCGGCAATGCCGATCGACGACGCCTGACGTTTCACGACAAATCGGAAAATCAAGAACATACCGAGATACATGAGTGTGCCGCGAAGCACCACTTCCGCGATCGAATGGGTTGGCACGAAGAGTTCGATCCATTCGACGGAGAGAATCCTGTCCATCTCAATCCCCGCAGATAGCCCTGACTGCCTCGACAACGCGCAGAGGTCGAGCCGGCTCCGCGAGAACATGCCGCAGTCCAGCTTGTGAACCAATTCGTCTCAAGCGCGTTTGGTCCGATGCTGAAAAGGTAGGGCGCGGAATGGCGGGACCGGGACCACACCGGAGGAGGCACATCGAACGCTTACCGGCCTTGGCCAGTGCATTGGCCGTTGTGCTGACCGGCGCAATTATCGTCCCATTGTACAAGTTAGGCCCGCTCTCAACGCATATGGCGCTGCACATCGTCGTAATGAACGTGCTCGCCCCCTTGGCTGCCATCGGCGCCTCCCATGCAAAGCCAGTCTCTCAGAAAGGCGGGACGGCGCTGTGGGCCGCGACCGTGCTGCAACTGGCGATACTGTGGTTCTGGCACCTACCGGCGGCGCAGCATCTGGCCGCCACATCGGCCGGCGTCGCGGCGATGCATGTCAGCCTGTTCGCTGCAGCCTTCGGCTTCTGGGCGTGCCTGCTGTCTCTCTCGCCGGATTATCGTTGGCACGGCGTTTTGGCGCTGTTAGTGACCGGCAAGCTCGCCTGCCTCTTGGCTGGACTTCTAGTCTTCTCACCACGAGCATTTTACAAAAATGGGCACGTGGCGCAAACTGCGTTGCTTGATGACCAGCACCTAGCCGGGCTGCTGATGCTTGTCGCTTGCCCCCTTAGTTTCGTCCTCGCAGGGGTGGTGCTCACGGCGCGCATCCTGAACCTGTCGCGAGGCAACCCCCCACGCGTGCCGGCGGCATAATTACTCGATGGCTGTCTGGACAAAATATGCACCACGGCATTTGAGATACGCTGCTGCCGCCATTCTCGCTCTTGGTCTCGCAGGTTTTCTGTTCGCTTGGTCCGGTGTCTACAATGTTGGTGCAACCAGCGGGCATTGGCGCCTCGTCGAATGGGCACTCGCCTTCGGCATGCGCAACTCCGTGGAGACGCGCGCTCTCGCAATCACATCCACACCTGCCTTCAATGACGACATGGTGAGGCTTGGAGCCGCGCATTTCGACCTTGGATGTGCGCCGTGTCACGGCGCGCCGGGACGACCTCCGAATCCGATCGCCCAAAGCATGATGCCAAACGCGCCAGAGCTGACCGGTTCAGCGGATCGCTGGAAAGACCGCGAACTGTTCTGGATCGTTAAACACGGCATCAAATACACCGGCATGCCGTCCTGGGTCTCGCAGAACCGCGACGACGAAGTCTGGATGTTGGTCGCCTTTCTGAAAAAATTACCTGCGCTGGATGCTGCGAGTTATGCCGCACTCGGGCGGCGGAGCGAACAAGATCCTCCTGCCATCTCGGATGCCCAGTGGCTGGCGCGGTGGCGATGCGCCGGATGCCACGGCGACGACGGGAGTGGCATCACAAGCAATCTAGTGCCTCGTCTGAATGGACAGCGCGTCGAATTTCTCGACCACGCCCTTCGCGCTTATGCAAAAGGAACGCGCGAAAGCGGCATCATGCAGCCGATCGCCAGCGATCTTAAGGATTTCGAAATCAAGGCTCTGGCCACATATTACGCTTCGCTTTCGTCCACACGCGATGCTGTCGCGGAGGGGCCTGCTGCCGGGAGGACGCTTGCCCTTGAGGGAGCACCTGACGCCGGAATCCCAGCGTGCATATCATGTCATAGCGATCAAGCACTGCCGATCTACCCACGCCTCGCGGGACAGAGCAATGCCTACTTGATGGCGCAACTGCGATTGTGGAAGAAGGGCTTTACACCGGCGGATGGCAGCGGCGCCATCATGGCACCAATTGCGCAGCGACTGACTGAACAACAAATCGAAGACGTTTCATCCTATTTCGCGGCCCAGCCCGGTCCATCAGGTAGCGGGAGGCCTCAATGAGAAAATATGCGGTCTTCGCTCCCCCAATGATGCTCGTTCTTGTTGCCTGTAACAGCGAGCACTCGGTTCTATCGCCACACGGGCTGCAGGCAATCCAGATCGCTAACCTAACCTGGATTCTGTTCTATCTGGTGCTTGCGGTCAGCACCATCGTATTCGCAGCCGTTTTTTTCGCGATTCGCGGATCGAACGAAGTTCGGCAGTCGCTGTCGAGCCAACGCTTCGTCGTCATTGGAGGCATTGTCTTTCCTGCCATCACACTCACGGTCTTGCTTGGATACGGCCTTTGGCTCATGCGCGAAGGACCTCAGGCTCCACAAACGACGCGGATCGAAATCATTGGCGAGCAGTGGTGGTGGCGCGTCCGCTATCACGCTGGCGGCAGCAAGATCATCGAGCGCGCCAATGAAATCCGCATTCCGGTCGGCGCACAAGTCGAATTTTCGCTGAAGTCGGCTGACGTCATTCACAGCTTCTGGATCCCCAGCCTCGGTGGCAAGGTCGACATGATCCCAGGCCGCACGAATTCCCTGCGGCTTGTGGCAAACAAGCCCGGCGTCTACCGCGGGATCTGCGCTGAATATTGTGGAGGCGCCCATGCATTCATGATGCTCGATGTTGTGGCCGTTCCGAGCAACGAGTTCGACAAGTGGCAGCAGGAGGCAACAACTGCATCCGTAGGCTCACCAGGGCACGGAATATTCCAGGCCGCAGGTTGCGGCGGATGTCACACCATCGATGGCACATCAGCCAACGGGACTATTGGCCCCAACCTCACCGGGTTTGCGGCGCGAAGATTCATAGGCGCCGGACGGCTGGCCATGTCCGAGAAAAACCTCGCACAATTCATCGTCGATAGTCAAAAGTTTAAGCCAGGCAACAAGATGCCCCCGTTCAAGGTTTTCTCGCGGGACGATCTAGCCGCTGTCGCTGCATACTTGATGAGTCTGAAATGACCGACGCGACCGCTACGCTCCAGGTGCAGCCGCGCTCAGACTATCCCAACCCGCTGCCGCGTCCGAAAGACGAATTGCAGAAACTTGAGCGCGTCTGGGAGTTGCCGCGAGGCTGGAGGATATTCAGCGCCGTCAACAACACGGTTATTGGCTTTTTCTACATCGGCACGGCGCTTCTGTTCTTCCTGCTGGCCGGCATTCTCGGCCTCTTGATCCGTCTGCAGCTTGCGGTCCCGAGCAACACAGTTCTCAGCCAGGACACCTACAATCAGATCTTCACCATGCACGGCACGGTGATGATGTTTCTGTTTGCGGTTCCGGTCGTGGAAGCGATGGGCGTCATGCTGCTGCCTCAGATGCTAGGCGCGCGTGACTTGCCATTCCCACGCCTTTCTGCCTTTGCGTTCTGGGCGTATTTCATCGGCGGGCTGGTGTTTTTCTCCACGCTGTTCTTCGATCTCGCACCATCTGGTGGATGGTTCATGTATCCACCTCTCACCGGCATTGAGTTTTCTCCCGGCATCGGTGCTGACTTTTGGTTGCTAGGCATCGGCTTCATAGAGATTTCGGCAATCGCTGGCGCCATTGAAATCATCGTAGGCGTCCTACGAACACGCGCCCCGGGCATGACGCTGGCACGCATGCCTGTCTTTGCCTGGACCATGCTGGTGTTCGCCGGAATGATCGTGTTTGCCTTTCCGGCCGTCATCCTCGCCACGATGATGCTGGAACTTGAGCGCGCCTTCGGTTGGCCTTTCTTCATAGCAGCCAAGGGCGGCGACCCACTTCTCTGGCAGCACCTGTTCTGGTTCTTCGGACACCCGGAGGTGTACATCATCTTCCTGCCGGCGGCCGGCATGGTTTCGATGATCATTCCCACCATGGCCCGCACGCCGCTCGTCGCCTATGAGCTGATTGTTTTGGCGCTGATCGCCACCGGATTTTTCAGCTTCGGACTGTGGGTGCACCACATGTTCACCACGGGCATTCCCAACATTTCACTTGGCTTCTTTTCGGCCGCGAGCATGGCCGTATCTCTGCCGAGCGGCATCCAGATCTTCGCCTGGATCGCGACCATGGCGTCCGGACGCCTTCAACTCAAGACACCATCCCTCTTCGTGCTCGGTTTCATCTTCATCTTCACGCTTGGCGGTTTGACCGGCGTGATGGTGGCGATGGTACCATTCGAATGGCAGGCCCACGACACGTACTTTGTGGTGGCACACTTTCACTATGTCCTGATCGGCGGAATGGTCTTTCCTCTGTTTGCAGCGCTTTACTACTGGGCGCCAGCGTTTAGCCGCAACGCACTATCGGAAAGGATGGGTCGCTGGGTATTCGGACTCATGTTTATCGGCTTCAATGTCGCGTTTCTGCCGATGCATCTGACCGGGCTTCTGGGCATGCCTCGACGGATTTACACCTATACAGCCGAAATGGGATGGGGGACGTTGAACATGGTCTCGACGGTCGGTGCATTCGCGTTTGCCGCAGGCGTGTTGCTGTTCATCATCGACCTGACTCTTCGGTTTCGTCCCGCCATGTCAGGCACTGCCGGCGACGTCTGGAAGGCTGGCACATTGGAATGGTTGAACAACGGTACCTTTTCGGCCCGAAGCGTGCCCGAAATCACCGATCGCTATCCGCTCTGGTCCGAGCCATCACTTCGGAAATCTGTCGATGATGGCCGCTGGTATCTGCCCGGCACGGCGACGGGGCTTCGCGAAACCATCGTCACCTCGCCGATCGAGGCCTTGCCGCAATACGTCATGCGCCTTCCCGGACCGGGCTGGTCTCCCGTTCTCGCGGCAGTTTTCACCGCAGCATTCTTTCTTTTGCTGACAGCGAAATTCGTCCTGATCGCTGTCATCTGTGGATTGCTCGCCATCGCGATGATCCTTGTATGGACATGGCCAAGCGATCTCCCAGCTTCCGGAAAGGTCGAGATCGGGAACGGTCTACGGCTGGCGACTTACGCGACAGGATCGACGTCTCATTCTTGGTGGGCAATTATCATTGTGCAGCTCGTTGCCGCCTCACTCTATCTCGCATGGGTCTTCTCGTACCTTTACATCTGGACGGTTCATCCAAAGCTCTGGGACACCGACGCATTACCGGATCTTTTTTCACTTCAGGGGCCGCTGACACCTACGGTGCTGTTAACAGCCAGCAGCGGCCTGATCCTCATTGGCGGCCGGAACCTGCGAATTGCAGATCATCGCTGGCTGACGACACTGCTTCTCGGGGCAGGTCTAATCGCGCTCTGGCTGGCGCTCGTTCTCGATGCAATTGGCCACTGGTCCAGAGGGCCGCGTCCCGATCAATCGGCCTATGGCGCTCTTATCGGCATGGGCATTTTCCTCCAGTTGCAACTCACCACTGCGATTACCGTGATGTGCGGATTCACCCTTGCACGTCTCTGGACCGGCCAACTGAACAGCAAGCGCCGCGTCATTTTTGATAACATGGCGCTGCTCTGGCACTACACCGTCATCCAGAGTCTGGTCGGGCTACTGTTAATGCACGGCTTTCCAAGAGGGGTTTGATGGCACAACCGGAAGCGTCATCAATTCTACTGAGGATTGTTGCGCCCCTTTTGATCTGGTTTGCGCATATTTCGGTGCTTTATGCTGCGGCCACATTGCTGTGCCCGACGCGAGAAGGCGCTTTTCTCATTACAACCACAATCGCAACAGTCTTCGTCCTGGTACTGCTGACATATCTTATAGCGAGCACTTCGACCGCGGCCAGACGATCCACGGTCTTCATCAAAATGCTTACGCTGAGCTTGACTGCCCTGGCATTCCTTGGGGTTTTGTGGACGTCAGCACCCGTGATGCTTTTAGAATGCCGCTAGGCAGGATGCGACGGCATCCACCTTTTCGGGGATCTCTGCGATAAATTTGACTCCTTCCACTTATCGACGATTTTGCTTCCCGTCCGAAGGACAACTGCGACCACGACAATTGCCATCACCGAAGCCGGTCGACCGTCATCGTCTCCTACGCAGGGCACTACGCTAAAACACTGCTCCGACAAGCAGCAGAATTGCGCCAAGTGCTACCATCACGAAACCCGGCCAATTCCCTTCATTTGAAAGAGAGCATTGCGGGGTGGTCGCAGATCCGCCGCGATGCCTGCGGATACAATACATGACCTTGAACAATCTGCAGTAGCACGCCTGGGCGATCTTTTTGTCTTGGGGAAGCACCGACTTAAAATCGGAGATGCCCGAGAGCCTGCGTCTTTCAAAGAGCTCATGCGCTCCGAAACAGCAAGCATGGTATTCCTGGATCCTCCTTACAACGTTAAGATTCAGGGATCTTTGATGTCTTTGGCCGCCTGCGATGAGCGCTGCGCGAAGTTTCTGACCTCAGAGGCGACAACGGCAAAGCCGCGCCCGGCCTCGCCCGCCCGTGCGGCCTCTACTGCCGCATTGAGCGCGAGTAGATTGGTTTGCCGTGCTATCTCGTCGATCACACCTTAATGTCGGCGATCTTGTGCGAAGCTTTCTCGATCCGCGCCACTGCTTTGACCGCTTCAGCGACGACGGCGCCGCCTCGTTCAGCAACAGCACGAGTTTGCGCCGTGAATTCGTTCGCCCGCACAGCATTTTCTACGTTTTTCTTCATCAAGATCGAGACCTCCTCCATCGAAGCGGACGAATGCTCCAGACTCACGGCCTGCTCTTCAGTGCGCTGTGAGAGATCCGTGGTACTGGTTTCGATCCGGCTGCGGTGTTCGCGACTTCCCGGGTTGCCGGCAGCTACACGACAGACACCGGCAATATCGACATCAAAGAACTCAGACAGCGCGATCTCGAAATTTCACAATCCTCTAGATCTCGCCAAGGCTGAGCGACTTCGCAAAAATCGTCCCGTTTAAGCAAAAGCGTAGCGGAATTTCACTGAGACCTGACGATGAACGCGAGCGATGACGAAGTTTGCGCGAAGCTGGCTGATCCCTTGGAAGCCGGACCAAATCGGCATTGCCTATGTGACCAGTTTCGCTTGCGATGCTTTTTGGCAGAGACTGAAGGTCAAAGCAGGATAGTTTCGGACGGTATCGTTCAGGTGGTCGTAAACGACAGCTGATTTGTGTACCGTGTGCCTTGCACCTCTATTTTGAAGAGGCAGTTCCGAGATTATGATTATCGAAAATCACATTGCAGATCACTCTAAACAGCCGCTAGTTCAAAGCGATGGTCCTCAAGTCGAAGGATACATCTACAACCTGCTCAAATGTCGGGCCACTGCGCGCCGGCAGGGCGCGGCGACCGAACATATGGTCGGCCGGCCGATTGACAGATTCAACCGCCAAAAGCCGATCCCCTGCATAGCAAAATGCGGAAAAGCTGCCTAATGCGGGATCGCCGCGAAGCACGACGCGGTCGTGCAAGCCACATATTCCCACCATCTGCAGCTTCTGATCACCCTGATCGCTCCAAAACCACGGCACAGCATCGTATCGAGGCGGGGCTACTCCGAGAAGTCGTCTAGCGACGAATTTCGCCTGATCATTGGCGTTCTGAACCGACTCAAGCCGGACCATCGCCCCTCCGTACAAGCTCGGAAATTGCGCACAATCACCGATTGCGGAAATGTTCGGATCGGAGGTCAGCAAACGCTCATCAACGACGATACCGTTGTCGACCGTAAGGCCAGCATCTCTAGCAACCTCGATGTTCGGAACCACTCCAATGCTCGCAATCACCATATCGCATTGAATGATGTGCCCTTCCGATGTCTCAACGGCGCAAACGCGGCCGCCTCGTTCGTGCAATCGCGTTGCAGCAGCACCAAAACGAAATTCCGCACCAGCCTGCTCATGCCACTTCGTAAAATAGCCCGACACAACCGAACAAACGGCACGACCCATGGGTCGATCTGCCATTTCCAGGATGGTCACATTCTTGTTCCACCCCTTGGCAGCGGCAGCAAACTCCAAACCGACGAAACCGGCTCCAATAACAACAATATTCTTCACGTCTTCAAGGTGCGACCGCAACCTGTCCGCTTCCGCAAACGTTCTTATATATTGAATACCCACGAGATTCGCGTTGCCCAGAGGCAGGACACGATTTCGTGCCCCAACAGAAAGAACTAGATGGTCATACGACTGCACCTCGCCGGAAGACAGCGTCAACTGACGACGAGTCGGATCAAGCTCCACAACCCGCGTATCGCATCGAAGATCAATCTGGTTATCGATGTAAAAGGACGCGGGACGCAACCACAGGCCATCCAATCTCATTTTACCTAGAAGATAAGCTTTGGAGAGCGGAGGCCTCTGATATGGGAGACACGATTCGCCGTTCAGCAGAATGATTCCGCCGTCAAATCCATTCTGCCGAAGTGATAGAGCCACCTGAACGCCGCCATGACCTGCGCCCGCAATTACGACATTTCGAATCATCACCGTCCATTTCCAACCGAACAATTGAGCGAAACGTAAGACGAAAAGCGCAATCGCGGGCAATTCCTGGCGTACGAAAACGATATTCAGTTGCTCGGCGCCATCATCTTTCTAAGCTTCGGCCCGTGCTCCGGGCTTAGCTTAACCACCGCGTCCCATGCACTGTCATAAGCCATCTTGAGAAACGCATTCCTCTGATCTTTTCCGAGATCAAGTTCTCGAATCCCGGCATCCTTTTGCCGCTTGATCTCAGTTACAGCGTCCGCCTTGACTGCATCCGCAGTCATGCTTTCAAGCCAGACGGCCTGCTTCTCCAAAAACGCACGCTGCTCGGGCGTAAGCTTCTTCCAAGTATTGGCATTAAAGAGAACCCCAAGCTCCAGTGCATAAAACCCTGGCTCAACACGATACTTCGTCTGCTCCTGCCAATTGAAATCAAAGATACCGATCAGCGGCCACGCATACCCATCGATAACGCCATTGGCCAGCGCGGTATACATCTCACCCGCCGCCAATTGCACACCATTGATTCCTACACGCTCAAAGAAGTCACGATAAAGTGGCGCGCTCCGCAATTTTAGCTTGGATACCTCTCCGTTGTTGAGCAGCTTGTTCGTATAGATATGATAACGAATGCCCTCACCAGTCCTTGCAAAATAATAGAGACCCTTTTGAAGAAACATCTTGTTCAGATAATCGATAACTCCCGAGTTACGAAGTTCAGCCATCGATAGCTCTGTATAGTTCAGGGAAAGTCCTTCCGGAACGATCGAGGCCGTGTACGAGGTCGTCGTATTACCGAGATCAACGACGCCTGTTCGTATCGCATTAGCCAGCTCAAATGTCGGGATTGCTTTTGGACCGCCAATGTAATTGATGCGAACCAGTCCCTTTCCCTCCTCATTCACCTTCTTGATGAAAGCCTCAAAATTTCTGGCAAAGTACGTCCCCTCCTGAAATGCGTTCGCCGCCCGCAACGTAATCTCTTGTGCGGACACAGATCCAGAAAGATGACAAAGACCTAGAACCAATGCGCCTCCCAGAATGAAACAACGGCGCGACATTCGCTTGAGAACGCCAGTCATGATTTCTCTCCCTCAAGAGTTATAGAATTTTTTGTTCATCCGCTGATAAGACTCGGCAACCAGACGGCGATTGCAGGAAAAAGAAACACCAATCCGAGCATCAGAAGACTGAAGATCACGTATGGCGTTACGGCCATGAAGATATGGCCCATGGTGACCTCCCGCGGAGCCACACCCTTCATCGTCATCAGGAGCAACCCGTGAGGCGGAAGCAAAAGCCCCAACTGCATGCAGATTAGAAACATGATGCCGAACCAGACCGGATCGACGCCAAGGCGGTGCACCAACGGCATGAATATTGGGAGCGTTATCAACATCATGCTGACCTGATCGACAAATATGCCGAGAATAATCAGCACGATCATCATCATGACGATCACGCCGTCGCGAGAGAGACCGGCATCCAACACCTTGCTAACGAGGCCCTCTGACGCGCCCGAAAAAGACAGAATTTGAGAGAATGTTGTGGCACCTAGAATAATAAAGAGAATCATTCCGGAGATCGCCACCGTCCCGCGAAGGGCAGCGTACAGATTCGACAGCGTAAGCACACGGTATGCGGCCGCAATCGAGAGAGTCGCGAATGCACCAATCGCAGCAGATTCAGTTGGCGTAGCCCAACCGGCAGACATCGACACTACGATGGCAACGAAAATTGAGGCCAGCGGCACGACGTACTTGATGAACGGGAGTATTCTATCCCAGCCATGCCTTTCAATCAGTTCGGTTGCCGGCGCCACCTTCGGATTCCACATCACCCGAACTACAATGTAGAGCACGAAGATCACCGACAAAAACAAGCCCGGAATGATACCGCCGATAAGCAGCTTCGAGATTGAAATGCCCGCCAGGCTTCCCAGAAGAACCGTCAACGCGGATGGGGGAATGAGCATATCAACCGCACCGATCGCCATAATGGGACCGGTTGCCATCGTAGGATGGTAGCCCCGCGCCAGCATCATGGGTAACATCAAGCTGCCGAGCATCGCGGTTGTCGCAATCGTCGAACCGGAGATCGCGGAAAATACAGTACCGGCAACAACTGTTACGACCGCAAGCCTCCCCGGGACCTGTCGAATGAGACGCTCGATGCCGTCTATGACCTTAGTGGCCAAACCTGTTTGGAAGAGCACCTCTCCCAAGAGAATGAAAAGCGGAATCGGTGTTAACGAAAAGGTAGCTACTGATTGAACGCAACTACGAACCAGTTGAACAAGACCCGCCTCGCCGCCGAGAAAGAGCAGCGCGCCAATTACATTCACGACAAGAAACGCGAATGCCACTGGCAGTCCCATGAACAGCAGGACAGTCGACCCGCCAAACAACAACCATGCTGCAAACTGCCAAGACACGACTCGTTTCCTATGATGCAGACACAGCGTCGTCGCGCATTCTGCGTTCACCGATCGTCAGTCGGTGCATGCGAAAAAGCGTTTCAATCGCCAAAAGAACGAAGGTGATTGGCAACGGCAACAAGAGCCACCATTCCGGAATTACCAGTGATTTCATCATCATTGCGCCAATCTCGAAGCTCTGAGACACGGCGCGAATACCTGAAATCGCAATATAAATGCAGCAAACAAAGCCGATCAGGTCGGCAATCCATTCTAAGATCCAACCAAACTTCGATGGGAGGGCGCGCAACGCTATGTCCACTCTGATGTGCTGGCCACGCCTGAGGAGCCACGGGGCTGTCAACATGGTGACAAGATACAGGCCGTATTCGGAAAGATCAGTCGACCACGACAATCCTCGCAACGTTGCGGAGATTGGAACATTTCGGAGCAATACGTCGCCGCAGATGATAAGCACCATCGCAAGCAGGATAATGCAGGCTGAAAAGACCATTCCGTTCAGTAATTTGTCGTATCCGTCTGACAAGCGCTGCATCGTTGTGCGTCTCTAAACCAGAACTCTTGGTTTCGTCACAGCATCACAAGACTGTCACGAACCCAACATTGGGGCCCGCAACCGCGGTCTAGCGATCGATATCCTTAAGTATGCTCAGCTCATTTCCGGTCGGTAGATGCTCGCGGGACTTCCGCTCTCGAACGCCTGGTAGACATACTCGACGAGCTCGAGTTGATTGCCCCATGGATCGAGGAAATAGTTAACTTGCACGCCTGCGCACGGACCTTCGTTCAACACGATCGGCCCTGCCATCACCTGCACGCCACAGCCCTCCAAATACGCAATGGCCGCCTCCATGTTTTCGACCTTGAATGCAATGTGGTGGCCGCCGGCATCGCAGTTTCTCGGGGGCGACGTCCGCTTGTCCGCCGGCCGCTCATACTCAAACAACTCAAGCATAAGGTTGGGGCCCACCTGAAGCATCGCTATCATCAACTTCGCGTTTGCGACATTGACGTGGGCCTGCGTCCAATCGATCCCATTTTCGGTGGCGGGCATTTGCTTTGAATCGAATGGACCAATTCGGTACAGTTCGATGCCGCCGATGACCGAGCAATAGAACTTCACTGCGTCATCTAGATTGGGGACGGTTAGCGCCACGTGATCGACGTGGGACAAACCTGGAATTCCACCTGTCTTCATCGAAGCTCTCTGAGTAGTTTGATAGGGATCTATTTTTTTGCGCTAGAGCGGAATTGCCGACGGCGGTGACAGATTTCTAGATCCGAGTGTCGCGATACGCCGAACGATTTTCCACTCTCCGCCGGTCTTCATCCAGTCATCTTGATACCGACCGACCGCATAGACACTGGGCGTCCCATCGGCGTCCGTCCTGAACACGCAAAAGCTGGCAGAACTCTCGGCCGAGACGCCTTGATTATCGAGGTCAACAGACTCGACCGTAATCAGGTGGCTGCGCTGCCCGGTGTTCCAAACGTGATCCTTTGCAGCCGAAAGAAGCGCAGAGAGCTCTTTCTGATTCAGAAGGATCCAGGTCATTTGCTGTGCGATTTCCGGCGCGTCGACGTGGAGACGATATTCACCTGTATCCGTATAGAGGTCGGCGTATTCAGAAAATTTTCCCTCGTCCAAGAGTCGACCCGACAAATGAATAAGACCCGCAATCTGATTTAGCATCGACATCCCCTCTTATTCCTTAGCTGCCGCGAGGGTCATCGCATCGTCCGCTTCGAGATACTGTTCGTCTATGTTGTGAGACGAAACCTTCAACCTTCGACACCACTCGCTGTAGAAACTTCGCAGTGGAGCGTCGTCGGTTGCCTGGTGATCCTCCTCGCGTGCTACCACCGAATAGCGGACTGCCCCCGCGGACATGTTTTTCCATTGCGTTTCGATGGCCCAGATATCCTCTGGAAGATTTCGTCCGAACGGACCCCAAACCTGGTTGTGATGCTTCAGACGAAGTTCTCGTAGCTCGGATGTATCGTCTCGTCGGCCGAGCCCCCGGCATTCCAACACGGTTACGCCTGGTGAAATCGGAGTCAACGAGTCGATCCGAACGACGGTCGCACGGACGTTAACCATGACGTCGGGGAACAGATCTACAACGATGTGCCCATTCTGCGACATGCCGGGCAAAGTGGCATTCCCACGCTCCCCAAGCGCTAGCCGGCTATAGGCAATTTTCGCTGGCTCGAAAACATGGTGTCCGCGCGAGTGTAGGTGCCAGTGTCGCGCACCGTATTCCGGCTGTGACAGCGCAGTCGTACGGTTCAAATGGTGCAACAACTCGTGATACCCTTCGCAGTTTGTCTCTACGAAGAGCTTCCAGTTAGCGTTCACCACAACACGGTGATAGTGAATGACCTCGAGATCAGCCAAAGGCTCCGCTAGACTATTGAGTGCGCCGTCCAAGAAATCGAGCAGTGGCTCTCCGTCGTCAGATAGATTGATGAAGACAAGTCCGTGAGCGGACGCAACACGCACCTCGCGAAGTGAAATTTTCTCTTTGCAAATCGAGGTCCCCTCATAACCATTGGGTCTGGGGATCGATAAGCATTGCCCATTCGTCGAAAAGATCCAGTGATGGTAGAAACATTTGAGATGGTGACGGGCTAGAGAGCCCGACGCGTCACGAAGAAGCATTGCGCCTCGGTGCGGGCATGCGTTGATGAATGCCCGAACTTTAGAATCGACATCACGCACGACAAAAAGCGAAATGCCCCCGATTTCGACAACGCGATAATCGCCGGCCTTATCGATTTCGCTCTCGTGACAGGCAAACTTCCAAACTGACCGGAAAATGTCCTGCTCTTCGCGGGAGAAAACCGCCTCGTCTGTATAGATCCGATTGTCGAGGAAGTGGGTTTGCGGCAGGTCGGGAGCAACATCCCACAAAGGCTTAAAAGGTCGAATTGACATTCCCGCACCTGCTATTTGTTTGTTTCAATATAAGAAACATTATTTCTATTATAGAAATCCTCTCGCTTCCGTCTGTCAGGACGAAAAGACGACATGCACGCTTCAATCTCCCTACAGATGTGAACAGCCGCCCCCAGCGTGTTATTGAAATTGGCAGCCCGCCCCTGCCTCGCGGCGATGCGAAATATCAAGGTTCAATTTTTTGAAGAAATGAAGTGGATCGCGGACACAGAGTAGCGCGACCCAAAAGGTGAGGCCGATTTCGGTCAGGTAAGATGCGCGACGACCGCGAACGATTGCCCGTACGCAGTTCATACGCGTCATGAAATATTGCAAGATCAACTAGATAGCATGGTGACAGCGTCACCAAAGACCATAACGGTCAAACCCCGACATGACCGCCTCGGTCGGCACCAATTACACTTGGGTGCGATCCAGTAACTTCTTCAACGTAAAGGGCTTAGCTAGCCGTCGCATTCGGATTTTGCACTCGAGACGCCAGATCCTGCGAGATAGCGGTCGCAGTCGCGACCACCAAACCAGAAAAACCTTTCAGCTTCTCGCGAGTGACGCGAATAGTGGGCCCGCCAACGGCAACCGCAGAAATGACATTTCCATTTGGCTCTCTCACTGGTGCCGCAACAACCCTAAGATGATCCACAAATCCCTGATCATCTTCGGACCAACCGCGATTCCGCACCAAAGATAGCTGTCTCTTCAATTGCGAAACCTCAACAATAGTTCGCGGCGTAAATTTCTTGAGCGGGCGCGACAGGATCAGATCCTGTGTAGACGTGCTTGCATTTGCGAGCAGAACCAATCCAGCCGCTGTGCAGTAAAGCGGGGCGCGCGTCCCCACCCCAAGCGATACCCGGATCGGCTGCGGACTTTCAATGACCGAAATATACAGCACACAGTCCTGATCGAGCACTGACATCTGAACAGTTTCGCCGGTCTGCTGCGCAAGCTTGGCAAGATGCGATTTGGCTGCCGAAACTAAAGGCATGTGACCAAGCTTCGCACCTGCCAATTCAAGCACTGCGAAACCGAGATGATACTTTTTGGTCAGCGGGTTTTGTTCGACAAATCGATATGCCGCCAGGGCCCTGAGCGCCCGGAAAACGGACGCCTTATCAATCCCAGTTAATTGGCTAAGGTCTGTAACCCCGAACTCAGCAGCTTGATCTGAAAATTGCCGCAAGACAGCGAGGGTTTTATAGCTGCTACCTGTAAGAGCCCGTTTCAACGCTCCAATCCCCTGAGCGCGGCAAAGGCCAAACCCGTCCTGCGAATCAGTCCTTTACCCTGTCGGGGATTAGCACACGGCATTATCTGATACCTAGTCAAAAGGCGACCAAACGCGAAATCACCGAAGCTTTGAGTTGAACCGAACCCCAAGTAAATCCAGGCGCGTCCATTCGAGAACCGCCCGAAATCGGAGCACCCTATCAAGAGCAGAACGCGTCATTCCAGCCCTTTCGCCAGCAAATATCCAGAGCTGCCAGAAAGTCCCGGTCCGGGATGCGTCGACGCGCCTATATGATAGACGCCAGGCACATGGGTTCGATGATTGATTGAGGACTTGAACGGACGCCAGAGGAAGAACTGATCGAGACCACAAAATCCGCCGTACGGATCTCCACCGGTCAGATTCATGTTGATAGTTTCGATATCTGCAGGGGAGTAGACGCGTCGCGCAATCGTGATATCGCGAAATCCCTCAATGTGATGCGCCAGTATGGACTCCACGCGGTCGGCATAGGCTTCACGGGTTATCTCGTTCCATTTCCCGTCGGCGGGCACGGAAATTGTGTTTGCTGCGTCACCCTTGATGTGACGCGGCGTCTCCGGCAATTGCAGCCAGAGTATCGCCTTGCCGTCAGGCGCACGTGTAGGGTCGAGCGCGCTCGGCTGGCCGACGCACATGGTCGGAACTGCCGGCAAAAGACCGCGCTCACATTCATTGCTCGCGCGGGAAACACCGTCGAGACCTGGCGTCAAATGAAGCAGCGCTACGTTATCAAGTCCAGCTGTCTTCCAACGAGGACGCGATGACAGCGCGTAATGGATCTGCATGTTGCCCTTCCCATATCGAAAATGGGAAAGTTCGGCACGAACGGCATCGGGCAACGGCCTGTCCGTCAGAAGACGCTCGTACAACTGGTTGGGCGTAACGGAGCAAATGACGCCTCTTCGCGCCTTCAGGACGGTACCGTCAGTCAAACGAACCCCGGTGGCCTTACCACGGTGGTCAATTTCGATTTTGTCAACATCCGCTTCAGTTCTGATCCTGCTACCTTGATCTGCAATCAACTTCTCGAAGGCAATAAGAAGGTTTTGAGCACCGCCCTTCACGATCGGGGCGCCGGCAGCCTCCAACGCAAAACCAATCACCTTCACCATTTCGCCGCCATACGCGCTTTCTGGCCCTAGACCGCAATGAAGAACCCACGGAGCGAAGAGCCCCTGCACGACCTCCGACCGATATCGCGATTCCAGATGTGATCTACCGTTTGTCAAAGCCTCGCCGAAGAACCTCATCAAACCGCGAGCGCCACGTCGCCACATTTCACGGGTCAGCAACTTAAGGGTTCCCATGGACCACAGGGGACTCCCAAGCAACCCAAACGCCAATTCGGCGTTGGCGGCGAATTTCTGCATCTCAATATCGAAACTTCTGCCATCTCCAGCCCCTAGGGCTTCGAAAGCCGCAATGTTGCGCGATCGGTCTTTCGAAAGAACGACGCAGCGCCCGTCCGGCAGAAGCACGCCAGTTGGCGTTTCGGTATCGGCAAATGCAAGTCCCCGGGCGGCCAACTCTCCTCCCAATTCAGCGAAAGCTGGAGAGGTTACGAACAGAACGAAGGTCGTGGCCATAACGTCATGAACGAAACCTGGCGCGGTGATCGAATCTGTCCGAATGCAACCGCCAATGCGATCATTGCGTTCGAGTATCAGAACCTTGCGGCCCCTGTTACCCAGCACGGCAGCACACACCAACGCATTTATGCCGCTACCAACGATGATATAGTCCGCGTCACTCATGACGAAGCCCCGTGCATTATGATGCGCATAAGACACACTGGAAAGACAATCGGAATACGACACTGCTTTCCGCAACGACAAACGCAGACACGCGCCTCTCGACTTCGGACAAGCTATGTATCAGCCTTGAACGTCAGCTTGCGACGAGAGCGAGGACGCGAAGCGGTGAGCCAGAACCTTTCTCGATCTTCAAGGGGGGCGTAATGAGGAGCGCTCCGGTCGGCGGCAGCAAGTCGAGATTGCACAGGCTCGCCAGGCCGAGTTTCTTGGCACCATGCATCAGGTTGTGGGCGGGAAATGCCGGCTCGAAGACAAACGCCTGACCGTGATCGGTACCAACCGCCTCGACACCCCAACCGTTGACGTCCCGTTCCTCAATCAAGAACGATATCGCAGCGGCCGATGGACCGGGTGTGTTCGGACCATCCTCTTTCATGTTGAGAAACTTTTCGGGGTCACTGCGCTTTGACCAATCAGTGCGCATCAAAACCCACGCGCCGCGCGGGATCTCGCCGTGATTGGCTTCCCATGCCTTGATGTAGGATGGCTCCAACAGAAATTTCTCGTCGACTGCCGCTTCACGACTGCAATCAATTACAACCGCCGGAGCGATGAAACGTTCTACCGGAAGCGTATCCGTATAGCCGTCGAGATAATGCTTGCCGGTTACCCAGTGCACCGGCGCATCAAAATGAGTTCCTGTGTGCTCGCCCATCGACAGGTTATTCCAGTACCACCCCGGACCACGGTCATCGTAGCGGGAGATCTCCTCGATCGTAAACGGCCTGGAATTCGCGAGTGGCGGAGGCAACGCGATGACTGGCGTCGAGGCCCGCAAAGTCTGTGTCAGGTCGATCACGCGGATCGAGTTGTTGGCAATCGCAGCCGCCAGCTGATTCAGGAGTGATGTCGACATCATAGATGCCCCCAATCTTACGTCATACAACCCCGTACAATCGCCCTTGCGCGACTGCTTCCGCGGGATATCTCTGCCAGCGTTGATCCGCAAATTTCATATCAGCGCTCTAAAGGGCGGTTTCAATATACGAAACATCGTTTCTTTATTAGAAACTTTCGCAGAAAATCTGTCAACATGGATTATCAAACCTCCCATCAACCATTGAAACCCACCCCACCTCCGGACTTTGATAGGCAACACGGACAGCAGCATGGGCGCGCGATCCAATGAAGTGGAACCGGAGCACACGTAGCTTTTGAAGTGCCTTCCGCTGCGACCCGATGGGAAGCGCAATCTGACACTGCCACCAAAGCGCTTTCAAACTCGTTTCGCGCCCACTTGCTCGGCCGATCGGGTGGCGCCTCGTGCTCATGATGTGCCACCTGCCGTACTCTTCGGCAAACGACGACATTTTGCGTTCTCGACTATCCGGTGCACGAACCACAATATTGCTTTCTTTCCGTTGGACTTCCGGGTCGAACAGAGCGTGAGTATCGACGGAAAGGGCCCTGTCTGTACCGAAAACCTAACATCGCAAATATGAGTGATGAAGTCCGCCGGGATGACTTGAGAAATGATCTCTCCAACGCGGAGTATCGGCCGGGATAATGGCGCGTCTTTCCCAATACCAATGCGTCCTGGTCATGTTGTGTTAATGCGCATAGTCGCGCAGCACGCGGAGCAAATTGACCTGACCGGGTTTTCTTAGACCAGGCTGATTAAGATAATAATCAGCGTGGAAAGGGACACCCGAAGATGCCAAGGAAGCGACATAGCGCGGAGCAGATCGTAGCCAAGCTCCGTCAGATCGATGTGCTGGTTGCGCAAGGCCACACGATGCCCAGATTTGCAATGAGGCCGAGATTGCGGAGCAGAGCTATTACCGGTGGCGCAATGAGTATGGCGGACTGGAGATGGAGCAGGCCAAACGATTCAAGGAGCTGGAGCGAGAGAACGGCTCGGTTCAAGCGGCTCGCCGCCGATCTGTCTTTGGAGAATCAGATCCTGAAGGATGCCGCTGAGGGAAACCTGTAGCGCCTGACCGGAGCCGGCAGGCAGTTGAGGCGATCCGACGCAAGTATCAACTGTCGGAACGCCATTCCTGCCGGATCGTCAGCCTGCCGCGGGGAACACAACGTTATATCCCCACTGTTCGTGCTGATGAGGATTAGCTCACCCGAGCCAGTGTCACTCTTGAATCCGAATTTGGCCGCTAAGGCTATCGTCGCATCACGGCGCTGCTGCAGATCGGCGGCTGGCAAGTTGGGAAAGATTGGGTTCAGCGAATCTGGCGCCGAGAGGGCCTCAAAATTCCCAGAAAGCAGCGTCCGTTGGGCGCTTATGGCTCAACGATGGTTCGTGGGTCCGGTTGCGACCGGAACGACCACGACATGTCTGGAGCTATGATTTTGTCTCAGCGCAAACGCATGATGGTCGATCGCTCCGCCTGCTGACGTTGATCGACGAATACATCCGTGAGTGCCTTGCTATGCGGGTTGCCAGACGGATCACGAGTTTCGGCGGCATCGAGACCTTCGCGGATGTGATGCTGAAAAGGGACGTCCCCACTCACATTCGGTCCGACAATGGCCCCGAGATGACCGCTAAGGTTGTCAGAGCCTGGCTCGCTCAGCTCGGTGCAAACACTCTGTTCATTGCGCCTGGCAGCGCTTAAGAAGACGGTTATTGCGAAAGCTTCAATGGCAAGCTGCGTGACGAATTGCTCAACGGCGAAATCTTTTACAGCCTGGAAGGAGGCTCGACGGCAAGGGAACGTTTCTCGGCACGCATCTAAGGCGTTTATTGTCAAGTGTACTATCAGATCAAAGTGTCATCCCTCTTCGCGATGGGGCGGGCCAAATACGCTAATCCCATCGTGGGGGAACGTGGAGGGCCTGTCCCGTGAAATAGCCGGTCATTGTCTAAGGTTCGGGAGGACGAAATAAGAAGTCCTGCAGGAAAGTGGGAGCTGCAGCTATCGCCGTGAGGCTCAGTACATGCCCCGGCTTTGGTTGGCGAAACGAAGGGCATGAACTGCTGATTGCTAGAAACATCACGGCTATCGTTTTGAATGCGCCAGAGTCGGGGGCGGTTGCGCAATACGGTCGTGCGCGGGACTGAATGAACTAGGTTCTGTACCAAACCACTTGTTGAGGCTGCTGCGGAGTGGTTTAAGGCCTTCTGTAGGGGCCTTGATGCACGTTTTGATTTGACGGACGCCGAATGGTCGATCATCGCGCCGCTTCTGCCTGGTGCTGAAGGCAAGAAGAACGGCCGGCCGCGGCTGGATGACCGCAAGGTTCTCAACGGCATCTTCTTCGTGCTGCGCACCGGCGCGCCCTGGCGCGATCTTCCGGAACGCTACGGTCCCTACACGACGGTCTATAACCGCTTCAATCGCTGGGCGAAGGCGGGCGTCTGGCTACGGATCTTTGAGGCGCTGGCGGCGAAGTCGCCGCAGTCGCTGCAACTGATCGACTCCTCCATCATCCGCGCCCACCAGCACGCCGCGGGCGGTAAAAAAGGGGGCCGGATCACGCCATCGGCCGTTCTCGTGGAGGACTGAGCACCAAGATCAACGCGGTCGTGGATCAGCAGGGAATGCCGGTTCGGATTGTGCTTTCGCAGGGCCAGTCATCCGACAAGACCATCGCACCGGTCCTGCTCGAAGGACTTAAGCCGCAACGCGATCTCGTCGCCGATCGAGGCTACGATGCCCGCGCCATCATCGATCTGGTGGAAAGCCGCGGCGGCCGGGCTCATATCCCAACGTCGCGCGACCGCAAAGTGCAGCGCTCCGTCGATCACGCGCTGTATCGTCAGCGCAATCTCGTCGAACGCTTCTTCAACAGGCTCAAGCACTTCCGACGCGTCGCTACACGTTACGACAAGACCGCACGCAACTTCCTCGCCGCCGTTCTCCTCGCTGCTACTCGCTTATGGGC
Source organism: Pseudomonadota bacterium (assembly GCA_023423415.1). Classification (GTDB taxonomy): domain Bacteria; phylum Pseudomonadota; class Alphaproteobacteria; order Rhizobiales; family Xanthobacteraceae; genus Pseudorhodoplanes. Next base: position 34,384 of record JAFAFP010000067.1, read on the forward strand.
TCGC
>JAFAFP010000102.1 GCA_023423415.1 Pseudomonadota bacterium
GGTCGTTCCCTCGCCCAATCATGGCGAGCGCGCCGGCGGGCGCCACCCTGACATGCTACTGCTTCACTACACGGGCATGGAAACCGGGAACGAGGTGCTGACGCGACTGTGTTCGCCGATCTCCGAAGTGTCGTGCCACTACTTCGTCACCGACGACGGGTGCATCTTGCAGCTTGTTCCAGAATTACGTCGCGCGTGGCATGCTGGCGAAGGATCGTGGGCGGGCGAAACCGACATCAATTCGTGTTCGATCGGCATCGAGATCGTCAATCCAGGCCACGACTTCGGCTATCCTGATTTCCCACGCCGGCAGATCGGCGCCGTGGCCGCGCTGTGTCGTGCCATCCTGCGCCGGCACGCGATCAAGCCGGAACGAATCCTTGCTCATTCCGACACCGCGCCATCGCGAAAGAAAGATCCGGGCGAGAAATTTCCCTGGGAGGTTCTTTACCGTTCCGGCATCGGCCATTGGGTCAGGCCTGCTCCGATCAAACCCGGACCGAGCTTTGGGTTGGGCGACAGCGGCGATGTGATCCGTGCGCTTCAGTCGGCCCTGCACGAATATGGTTATGCCACCCCAGTGACCGGCCACTTCGACCAGCAGACCCACGACGTGGTCACTGCATTCCAGCGCCATTTCCGCCCTGCGCTGTGCGACGGCAGGCTCGATTCTTCGACGCTGATCACGCTACGGACGTTACTTGAAGACATTAAAGGCCACCGCCTGCCTCCGGCAGAACCGCACACACCCTTATCGCCTGCGTCTTGACGGCGGCGTAAATCGTCCCCATTCACTCTGTCGTCAGTCAGCCGGACGGCCGCTCCGCCAAGGTCCCGAAAGGGCGGCGGGGAGGAAAGTCCGGGCTCCACGGACGAACGGTGCCGGATAACGTCCGGCGGACTTGTCTGTCCGCGCAAGCGGCAGAGAAGTTCAGGGAAAGTGCCACAGAAAAGCAGACCGCCTCAGGCGTGTTGCGTATCAGCCTGCGGCAAGGGTGAAACGGTGCGGCAAGAGCGCACCGCGTTTCCGGCGACGGAAACGGCACGGCAAACCCCACCGGGAGCAAAACCGAATAGGAGCGGTGCAAGGCCAAGGGGTCACCTTTGTCCTTGGGTCCGTCCGGACCAGCCGCTCGGGTAGGTTGCTTGAGACGCCGGGCAACCGGCGTCCCAGATGAATGGCCGTCACGTCCGCCGTTTACGCGGTGGGCCATACAGAACCCGGCTTATAGGCTGGCTGATCTTGTTGAAGAGGGCTCGGCGCGGAAACGCACCGGGCCCTCGCCAATTTGAGGGGGCGATTTCGCAAACTCATTTGCGCAATATGAGTTGCAGCGTGCATACGCGGTTTGCGTTCATCACACTGGATGCGTCTTACAATCGCGGGTAGAGCCCGCACACAATGTTATCCAACAGACAGAATCTCGGCCTTATTCTGGGTGTGCTTGGCGTCTGCGTATTCGCCGGCAGCCTGCCGGCGACACGCATCGCCATCGCCGATGTCGATCCATATTTTCTCACAGCGATGCGAGCAACACTGGCAGGACTTGGTGGCCTAATCCTGCTGATATGGCGGTGTGATCCTGGGCATCATGCCACTCGCCACCGCAGCGGCCGCGGCTGTGATCCAGCATGAACGGCCGAGCCGTGGCTTCTGGATCGCGGCAGTGATCGGCTCAACGTTGGTGATGGCGTTTGCACTCTATCGCGGCGGCGGTCACTCCTTGTCGCTCGGCGATGCGCTGTTGCTGGGCGCCGTTGCCTGTGCAGGGATCGGCTACACCTATTCCGGCCGTCTCGCCGGCATCATGCCGGGATGGGAGGTCATCTCCTGGATCGTTGCACTGTCGCTACCGGCTTCGATTGGGGCCCTCGTCCTGACATGGCCCGATAGCATAGCCAGCATCTCCACGCGGATCTGGATTGCAGTGTTGTATGTCGGACTGATGGCGCAATTCGTCGGCTTCTTTCTCTGGAATGCCGCGATGGCCATGGGCGGCATTTCGCGAGTCGGACAGATCTCACTGCTGCAACCCTTTATCGTTGTCTTGATTGCTGCGGCTTTCGCTGGCGAAGCACTCGACTGGCAGACCCTGTTCTTCGCCACGGCTGTTGTCATCACGGTCGCGATCGGCACGCGTATGCGGATCGGGCCTCCTGGCTGATCGTCCGCACCTCACGATTATCGTACTGAGAAGAGAGAACACGTTGCAGAGCCTGGTCAGTTGACTGATCTTTGATCCGCCGGCGTCTGGAAAAACGTGCCCGCCTTCTCGGATCGTGCTCTAGTGCCTCCCATCAGTGACAGCTGCTGTGGGTACCGCCTTGGACCGGCAGAAGACCGAACCATCCCGCCGGCGCAAGGCGGCGAAGCCTTCATTGTTGGGACCGGGCCTCATTACCGGCGCTGCCGATGACGATCCCTCCGGCATCGCAACCTATTCTCAGGCCGGCGCCCAATTCGGCTTCGGGTTGCTCTGGACCGTCTTCCTGACAACACCCTTCATGATCGCGATCCAGGTGATCAGCGCTTTCATTGGCCGCACGACCGGCAAAGGGATCGCTGCTAACGCAAAGGCACTCTATGGCAAGAATGTTCTGCTCGGTTTGATTGCTCTTCTGTTAATTGCCAACACGATCAATATCGCAGCCGACATCGCCGCCATGGCCGAGGCCGCCTATCTCGTCGTCGGTGGGCTGAGACACGAACACGCTCTGATTTTCGCTGCTATCTCCGTATTGCTCCAGGTTTTCGTGCGCTATCGATACTACGCGCCTTTTTTAAAGTGGTTGACGTTGGTCTTGTTCCTCTATGTTGGAGTCGTCTTCACCGTCACCATCCCGTGGCAACAAGTGCTCGTCGGAACATTCTTGCCGCGCATCGAATTCACATCTGATTATCTTACGCTGCTTGTTGCGTTGTTGGGAACGACGATCAGCCCTTATCTCTTCTTCTGGCAGGCCTCGCAGGAAGTGGAGGACATGAAGCGCCTGGGCCGCCAACGTCCGTTGAATGCACGCGCGCGCGGTGGCAATGAGGAAATGCGACGTATGGCGATCGACACCACCGTCGGCATGGTCTTTTCGAACGCAATCGCCTATTTCATCATGCTGACGACGGCCGTGACGCTGCATACTCACGGCGTCAGAACGATCGCAACCGCGGCAGATGCCGCCGACGCCCTGCGGCCGATTGCAGGCGAGCTCACCTTCTTTCTCTTTGCCGTCGGCATCATCGGGACTGGCCTATTGGCGATACCGGTTCTGGCGGGATCGGCCGCTTACGCGGTAGCCGAATTGTATGAGTGGCCATCCTCCCTTGAGGCGCGATTTCCTCGCGCAGTTGGTTTCTACAGCATCATTGCTGCAGCCACGCTCATTGGCTTTGGCCTCACTTACACACCCATCGACCCGATCCGCATGCTGATCTGGAGCGCTGTCATCAATGGCGTCGTTGCAGTTCCGGTGATGATTATGATGATGCTTATCGTTTCGCACGATGGGGCGATGGGGCGTTTCCGCGCGAAACGGCGGCTGGCCGTCGCGGGATGGGGAGCAACCGCTCTGATGGGCGCCACCGTCTTGGCGATGTTTGCTTCGATGCTGATCTGAAATACGTCAGAAGCTGGCCAAGCCACGGTCCTCTGACCGTCATTCCGCCGCCTGTCGCGCCACTAACTCCTCGTTGTGCAGTTTAGCTAGAATGCGGCGTGCCTGGATGCCTCCTGCATCGGCATGGATATCAATTTGCGACTCCGAGGTATCGGCATCGATCACCCGCTGTTGCGCCTCAAACACGTCCTTGTCCTCGAGGAAAGCAATTTTCACTTGCTCGAAAATCATGTCGGTAAGCTTGGCGTTCTTCACATCGAAGTCATGCGCCTGCGCCCAGAAATAATGCGATGTCGTTTCCGTCTCAGGCGTGATTGCATTGAGATTTCGCATGTTGATGCCGCCGACGAAATTGCCTTCCGGCGCGCCGCTGCCGGTTGGTGTGGCCCCAACTGAAAGTCGTAAAAATGCCGGCGGCAGAAAATCAATGAACTGCCACCGGTCAACATTGGTGGTGAAATTCCCGGCCTTCACGTAGGTCGGCGGCGCCGGCTTGTCGATCATCCAGCGCGTCACCAGCACACCACCGGGTGTACGCTTGACCCGCACTTCCGCGTTCTCGGCAACTGCCGCATTTCCGATTGTGGATTCATGCACGAACGCGAGATGCGTTAGGTCGAGCAGATTATCGACGATCAGCTGCCAGTTGGCCTTGACGTGAATGTACGTGCCTTTGACGCCCCAATCCGGACTGTCGAGATAATGATAATCGGGGATTGTCAATGGATCGGCTTGCGCCGGGTCGCCCATCCAGATCCAGACCCAGTGATAACGTTCGACCACCGGATAGGTCTTTACCTTCGCAGTCGGCGGAATTGACTCCTGCCCCGGAATACGGACGCAGGTGCCGGCCTTGTTGAAGCGAAGGCCGTGATAATGACATTGCAGGAGACCATCTTCGACAACCTTGCCCATGGAAAGCGGCACGCGCCGATGTGGACACTTGTCTTCGAGCGCAACCGCCTTGCCATCATCGCCGCGGAACAGCACGATCGGTTCGCCAAGGATCGTACGGCCAAGCGGCTTGTCGGCCAGTTCATGATCCCACGCCGCGACGTACCAGAAGTTCTTCAGAAACATGGACGGTTTCCTCTACGTCTTTTATTCATGCCAACGGCGCGCTTTGTGCACGCTTTACTCTCTACTCCGGGAACCGGAATAACGCCTATAGCATCTCCTTGATCGCCTTGATGAGACGCCGATCTACACTGATAAGATCGGTACCGGCAGGAAGATTGAGTTTCTCGCGCTCTTCCTGCGGCACCTGCTTGCCTTGCAGGACGACGCGCCCGTCGGATGTCAGGTAGATCGACGGCACGTCATCCTGACTGTCGTCCTGCCACACCAGTTCCACGCGAAAATACAAAAGCAGACCTCCCCTACGGACCAAGCGCGACTTGCATCTCGGCTACACGCAAATCGCCATACTTTCGATAGCAAACGAAACGCGTCCATGAGCACAAGCTCCAAGCTGAGCACAGGCCTACATTCTCCTATATGACGCGATCACAGCCTCGCCGTCTGGCCCGGCCTTCTTCGTCCAGTCGGTCGTCAGTTGATCACCGATCTTCAAGAGACCATTCTTCAATCCCTCCGGTGGAACGACAATCTTCATCTTGTTGGCCTTGAGTTGTTCGAGATACCAGCCCGCTTTTTCCTCTGCGAGTTTCCAACCGCGTGGCTCGGCTGCTGTGGCCGCTTTCAGGATTGCTTCCTGGGTTGTTTTGTCGAGCGCATCAAATGCTGCCTTGTTGACGAAGGTGAGGTTTTTTGGAATCCACGCCTGCGTGTCATAGTAGTGGGACATCGTCTCCCAAGCCTTGCTGTCGTAACCGGTCGAACCGGATGTCATGAAGGCGTTGACGACACCGGTTGCCAGCGCCTGCGGCAACTCGGCCGCCTGAATGGTGACGGGCTGCGCGCCGACGAGATCAGCGATGCGTGCCGTGCCGACATTGTACGCGCGCCATTTCAGGCCCTTCATGTCCTCGAGCGTGTTCAGATCCTTCTTCGCATAGATGCCTTGCGGACCCCACGGCACAGCGAAGAGAAGTTTGAGGCCCTGCGAAGCCAGCTTCTTCTCGATCGCCGGCTTTGAAGCCTGCCAGAGCTTGTACGCGGACGGATAGCTGGTCGCGAGGAACGGGATCACGTCGATACCAAAGAGCGGATCTTCGTTTTCATGGACCGAGATCAGCACCTCGCCGGCCTGTGCCTGACCGGTCATCACCGCACGCTTGATCTCTGGCGCCTTGAACAGCGACGCACCGGCATGAACGGTGATCTGCAACTTGCCGCCGGTCGCTTCGTTCACATCCTTGGCGAAGGCCAAGAGATTGACCGTATGGGGATTGTCGGTCGGATAGGCCGAAGGCAAGTTCCACTTTGTTTGCGCGGCGGCTGGAGCCGCCAACGATAAAGCAAATGCGGCTGCACCGATGAATTGCAAGACACGGAATTGATGCAAGGACATGATCATCTCACTTCATCAAGCGGGAAAAGCCAGCCTCGGCAGCACCATCACGATATCAGGAAATACGGTGATGATGGCAACCGCCAAAACCAACAAAAAGAAAAAAGGCAATGACGCGAGCGCGACAAAATTGGAATCCTTGCCGCTCATGGTCTGCAGCACGAACAGATTGAAACCGACCGGCGGCGAAACTTCGGCCATCTCGACCACCAGCACGAGGAAAATACCGAACCAGATCGGATCAAGCCCGGCCGTCTTGATCATGGGAATGACGATCGCGGTCGTCAGCACGATCATCGAAATGCCGTCGAGCGCGGTGCCGAGCAGGATATACATCACCGTCAAGGCGGCGATCAGCGCATAGGGCGTCAGCTGCAGGCTTTCGACCCAGGCCGCAAGTGCCTGAGGGATGCCGGTATAGGCCATCGACGTGCCCATGTAGGACGCACCGGCGAGGATCAAAAGGATCATGCAATTGACGCGCGTTGCGCCCATCACGCTGGCCCAGAACGACTCCCATGTCAGCGAGCCTTGCCACCACGCAATCGCCAGCGATCCCAGCACGCCCCACGCGGCGCATTCGGTCGCTGTCGCCCAGCCCATCAGGAGCGACAGGAAGACGAAAACGATCAACAGCACCACCGGAATGAGGTTGGCGGACTCGCTGAGCTTCTTGCGAAACGACATCGGAGGATCGGCCGGCGGCGTGCGATGCGGATTGAGGATCGACCAGCCGGCGATGTAGCCGGAATAAAGCAGCATCACGAGCAAGCCCGGCAGGAAGCCGGCGAGGAACACCTGAATGATCGAGACGTTGGCCTGCACTGCATAGACCACCATCGTGATCGACGGCGGAATGAGGATGCCGAGCGTGCCTGCACCGGCGAGCGAACCGAGCGCGATCTTCTCATCATAGCCGCGCTTCCTCAGTTCCGGCAACGCGATCTTTGCAACGGTCGCGCAAGTTGCCGCCGAAGAGCCGGACACCGATCCAAACACGCCGCAGGCCAGCACATTCACATGCATCAGCCGGCCCGGCAGCCAGTTCAGCCACGGCGAGAAACCGCGAAACATCTCTTCCGACAGTCGCGTGCGAAACAGGATCTCGCCCATCCAGATGAATAGCGGCAAGGCGGCGAGTGACCATGATGCGCTCGATCCCCACACCGTTGTCGCCAGCACGCTTCCAGCAGGAATTGCTGTGCCTGCGAACTGCATTCCGGCCCAACCGGTCGCGAGCAACGCCACGGCGATCCATACACCGCCAGCCAGCAGGACGATCAGAAAGCCGAACAGGATCGCCGCGGCGGTGAGCAGGTCCAACTCACACCCCGCTCTGTTCTTTCCCTCTCCCCGTTCTTACGGGGAGAGGGTGGCGAGCATCGAAGATGCGAGACGGGTGAGGGGCACGTTGCAATGGTCGCGATCGTTGGAAGATACCCCTCACCCACCCGTACTCGCTGCGCTCGTACGGTCGACCTCTCCCCTTATACGGGGAGAGGTGAAGAAAGAGGACATGCGGGGAGAGGATGCGCGGGGAGAGCTTGGTCAAGTCACACCCCGCTCTGGATCGCCTGCTCCACCACCTCTTCGGCGGTTTGCGGCTTTGGCTTTTCGTAGCGCGGCGGATAGCCGCGCAGCACATGGATCAGTTCGTCGATGAAAGCGATGAACAGGATCGCAAGACCACCGCTGTAACCGAGTTGTGGAATCCACAACGGGACCGCAATCACGCCTTGCGACATGTCGTTGAACTGCCAGGACTGCCACGTCATCACGCCAGCATGCCAGGCGAAGAACCCGGTGAAGCCAGCGCCGATAATCAACGCGACGATTTCGGCAAGCTGCTTCGCCCGACCCTCCAGCCAGTCGATCAATAGACCGACCCGGATCATCTCGCCATGACGGAAGGTATGCGCGAGACCAAGAAACGCGGTCGCCGCCATACACCAGGCCACGAAGTCGTCGCCCGCCGGTATATTGAGACCCAGCGGACGGCCTGCTGACAAAAGCATCATCAGGATGAAAATGGCGATGAGGAAAAGTCCGGCGAGATAACCGGAAAAAAGATAAAGACGGTCGAGGAACAGCCGGACCATAATCACCTCTCACGCCGTCCGATGATGGCGCAATGCCCGTGCAATGCAAGAGTCATGACAAAGCAATCTTGGGACTTCTGGATCGACCGCGGCGGTACCTTCACCGATATCGTCGGCCGCAAACCCGACGGCGCACTGGTGGCGCACAAGCTGCTCTCGGAAAATCCGGAGGCCTATCGTGATGCCGCAGTGCAGGGCATTCGCGATCTGCTCAGCCTGAAAGCGGGTGCCGCGATCCCGACCGGTCTCGTCGGTACGGTAAAAATGGGCACGACGGTCGCAACCAATGCGCTACTGGAGCGCAAGGGTGAGCGCACGCTGCTGGTCACGACCAAGGGCTTCCGCGATGCGTTGCGCATCGGCTACCAGTCCCGGCCGAAGATCTTCGCCAAGGAAATCATCAAACCCGACATGCTGTTCGAGCGCGTGGTCGAGGTGGACGAACGCGTGCGCGCTGACGGCACAGTGGAACGCGCACCGGATCTCAATGCCATTCGCCTCGAACTGGAAACCGCCAAGGCTGATGGCATCAAGGCCGTCGCGATCGTGTTTATGCATGCCTACCGCTATCCCGAACACGAACAACACGTTGCCGCATTGGCGCGCGAGATGGGCTTTCCGCAGGTATCGGTCAGCCACGAGGTCTCGCCTCTGATCAAGCTGGTCGGCCGCGGCGACACCACCGTGGTGGATGCGTATCTGTCGCCGATCCTGCGGCGCTATGTGGCGCAGGTTGGCGATGAACTGCGAGGTCGTACGGCGAATGCCGATAACCTCTCCCCGCAAGCGGGGCGAGGGAAACTCATGTTCATGATGTCGTCCGGCGGGCTCACCGCCGCCGAGTTGTTCCAGGGCAAGGATGCGATCCTGTCGGGCCCTGCGGGTGGCGTGGTGTCGATGGCGCAGACCGCGCGCGAAGCGGGATTCAATCGCGTCATCGGCTTCGACATGGGCGGCACCTCGACCGACGTGTCTCACTATGACGGCGAATACGAACGCGCCTTTGAAACCGAGGTTGCGGGCGTGCGCATGCGTGCGCCGATGATGCTGATCCACACCGTCGCCGCGGGCGGCGGCTCGATCCTGCATTTCGACGGCGCGCGCTTCCGCGTTGGTCCCGACAGCGCCGGCGCCAATCCCGGCCCCGCCTGCTATCGCCGCGGTGGCCCGCTTGCTGTCACCGACGCCAATGTCATGGTCAGCAAGCTGTTGCCGGACTATTTCCCGAAGATCTTCGGCCCGCAGCAGGATCAGCCGCTCGATGCCGACGCCGTGCGTGAGGCGTTCACCGCACTCGCCAAGGAGGTCGGCGATCGCAAGCCCGAGGACATTGCCGACGGCTTCATCAAGATCGCGGTCGAGAACATGGCCAATGCCATCAAGAAGATTTCGGTGCAGCGCGGCTATGACGTGACGCGTTATGCACTGAACTGCTTCGGCGGCGCCGGCGGCCAGCACGCCTGTCTCGTTGCCGATGCGCTCGGCATGACGAGCGTGCTCATTCATCCATTCTCGTCGCTGCTGTCCGCCTATGGCATGGGCCTCGCCGATATCCGGGCGACGCGGCAACAGGCGATTGAGGAACCGCTCGGCAAGAAGGCGCTGGCAACACTCAATCGAGTCGGCAAGACGCTCGGCAAGGAGGTCAGGGACGAAGTCGCCAATCAGGGCGTCGCGGCGAAATCGATCGAGGTCATCGTTCGCGCACATATCCGCTACGCAGGGACCGACACGGCGCTTGTGGTCAAAGCCGGCGACATCGCGGCAATGGCCCGCGCTTTCGAAAAAGCGCACAAATCGCAATTCGGCTTCATCGATCGCAGCAAGCAGCTTGTCGTCGAAGCCGTCTCGGTGGAAGCCATCGGTGGCGGCGCGAAGTTCAAGGAACGCGCATCGAAAACGACACGCGGCAACTTGCCCTCGCCTGCGCGCCGCACCAAATTCTTCTCCGCCGGCAAATGGCACAACGCCGGAATCTATACGCGCGATCAGCTCAAGGCCGGCCACAAGGTCAAGGGTCCGGCCATTGTCATCGAGCCGCATCAGACCATCGTCGTCGAGCCCGGCTGGCAGGCGGCGCTGACCGCGAAGAACCATCTCGTCCTCACGCGCATCCAGAAGCTGAAGCGCCAGAGCGCAGTCGGCACCAAGGCCGACCCGGTGATGCTTGAGGTGTTCAACAATCTCTTCATGTCGATCGCCGAGCAGATGGGCGTCGCTTTGCAGAACACTGCCTATTCGGTGAACATCAAGGAGCGGCTGGATTTCTCCTGCGCGGTCTTTTCCGGCGATGGCGCGCTGGTGGCGAACGCACCGCACATGCCGGTGCATTTGGGATCGATGGATCGCGCGGTCGAAACCATCATCCGCGAGAACAAGGGCCGGATCAAACCGGGCGACGTTTACGCTATCAACGCGCCCTATAACGGCGGCACGCATCTGCCCGACATCACGGTCTGCACGCCGGTCTTCGACAAGGCCAAACGAAAGATCCTGTTCTGGGTCGCCTCACGCGGCCATCATGCTGACGTCGGCGGCATTTCGCCGGGTTCGATGTCGCCGAATGCGACGACCATCGAGGAGGAAGGCGTCTATCTCGACAATTTCAAGCTGGTCGATCGCGGCCGCTTCCGCGAGAAGGAGATCCTCGCGGCATTGATCGGCGCGACATATCCGGCCCGCAATCCGACGCAGAACATCAACGACCTGAAAGCGCAGATCGCCGCCAACGAAAAAGGCGTGCAGGAACTGGCCAGGATGGTGGCGCAATTCTCGCTGCCGGTCGTGCAGGCCTACATGAAGCATGTGCAGGACAACGCCGCCGAGAGTGTGCGTCGTGTGATCGACAAGCTGCACGATTCCGAATTTTCCTACGAGATGGACCAGGACACCGTGATCAATGTGAAAATCACGGTCGACAAGAAGAAGCGTGAGGCGACCGTCGATTTCACCGGCACGTCGCCACAGCAGCCAACGAATTTCAATGCGCCCGAGCCGGTGACACGCGCTGCGGTGCTCTATGTCTTCCGCGTGATGGTCGATGACGACATCCCAATGAATGCCGGATGCCTGCGGCCCATCAACATCGTCATTCCGAAGCAGACGATGCTAACCCCGGAATATCCGGCCGCCGTGGTTGCCGGCAATGTCGAAGTCTCGCAGGCCGTCACCAATTGTCTGTTCGGCGCCTTGGGCGCGCTCGCAGCGGCGCAAGGCACGATGAACAATCTCAACTTCGGCAACGCGCGCTATCAGTACTACGAGACGATCTGCTCCGGTTCACCGGCTGGCCCCGGCTTCAACGGCACCGACGCCGTGCATACGCACATGACCAACACCCGCCTCACCGATCCGGAAATTCTCGAATTCCGTTATCCGGTGCTGCTGGAGGACTTCCACATCCGCAAAGGATCGGGCGGGAAAGGCAAATGGCATGCCGGCGATGGCATCCGCCGTACCATCCGCTTCCTCGAACTGATGGAGTGCACGATCCTGTCCGGTCATCGCCGCGTGCGGCCGTTTGGTGTCGATGGTGGCGAGGGCGGTCAGGTCGGCGCAAATGCCGTGCGCAGGAAAGACGGCCGCATCGAAACATTGAAAGGCTGTGATGCGACCATCATCGATGCCGGCGAAGCGATCATCATCCAGTCGCCGACAGCAGGCGGGTATGGCCCGGTCGACAACAACTAAAAGAGCAGCGGCACAGCGTGACCGCGCCGCCGGTTAATCAGTAACCACGATAGGGCCGGCAGAACCCCGACTGTACGGTGTAACCGCGCGGACACGACCCCCGCCGACCGGGATAGAAGAGCTGCTGTCCATGGTTGTCGACGAAAGCAGGCGCCCAACCACGCGGTGCATAACGCGGCGGAGGCGGCGGAGGCGGCATATAATAGGGCGGCGGCGCATAACGCATCGGTGCACAGCGGACGCCATTAAAATAGAAACCCCGGCCACAACCGTCGCGGGCTTCAGCCGTATTCGCCAGCATCATGGTAGAGGCCAGCGCGAGAGCTCCCATCAAGACAACGCGCATTTTCTTCGCTCCAAAGTAGTTCAAATTCCGATTTAGATCGGCGATCCTGAACGCAACCCAAAAGGGATCGCAGACGCGGTGACGCAGATTGTCGCACCGGATTTTCGGATGCATCGCGCCTAATCGCTTTCGTCGCCCGCGCCGGCGGCCGTCTCGATCTGCAGGGTAGGATGCGCGATGCCGAAGCGCTCATGCAACTCATGCGCGGCCTGCTTGAAGAACGCATTGCCCGGATGCCCGCCCGGCATCACCAGATGCGCGGTCAATGCAACCTCGTTGGTACTCATGCCCCACACATGAACGTGATGCACGCGAGAGACGCCGGGTAATTGCTCGAGACAGGCTTTCACCTTCGGCAATTCGATATGCGCCGGCACACCGGCCATTGCGAGGTTGACCGAGTCGCGCAGCAATCCCCAGGTCGACCACAGGATGACCGCGACGATGATCAAGCTGGTTACCGGGTCGAGCCACAGCCAGCCGGTCAGCATCATCGCGGCGCCGGCGATGACGACACCGAGCGAGACGCCGGCATCCGCGACCATGTGTAGATAGGCGCCACGAATATTCAGATCGGTCTTGCGCCCCGCCATGAACAGCCAGGCGGTGAAGCCGTTTACCAGGATGCCGACGCTGGCGACGATCATCACGGTCGTGCTTTCGACCGGCTTCGGATGTGAGAAGCGTCCCAGCGCTTCCCAGGCTATAGCGCCGCACGCCAACATCAGCAGCAATGCATTGCCAAGCGCGGCAAGAATTGACGATCCGCGCAGACCGTAGGTGAAGCGATCGGTCGGCGGACGCCTTGCCAGCAACACCGCGCCCCAGGCGATCAATAACCCAATGACGTCGCTGAGATTATGACCGGCATCGGCCAGCAAGGCTGTGGAGTTGGCAATGAGACCGAATATGGCCTCGATGATCACAAAGCCGAGATTAAGTGCGGTGCCAAGCGCAAAGGCAAAGCCAAAGTCCTTCGGCGCATGCGAATGGCTATGTGAATGGTCGCCGGTGCCGTGCGTGTGATCGTGCATGCGACTTTACTTATCTCTCCGCTCATCCCCCGCGAAACCGAGATCCAGAATTTCCGGCCTCCCGCTTTCGTCGAAATCAGTGGAGCTTATAGCTCGCGGAAGACACTAATGCGCTGGTCTTGGCCCGTCATCCTCGATCCAGTCGTCATCATCGGCCGAGAGGATGTTCCGCATCTTGGATTTCTTCTTCGGCCCACCATTGAGTGAAGCACGACGTGTCTTGTCGCCAGAAGACTTGCCGACCGAACCGGTGATGCCGGGATCGGGCCGCCACGCATAGCCGCGCTCCTTGGCCACTCGCGCGGCAACGACGTCGCCCGGAATTTGATCCGGATTGCAGATCTTGTTGCCGCTCGCGCGACGCATCAGATCGACATGGATGTGATCGTAGTGGAAGCGGTTGGAGCCAGGCGCCAGCACGGTGTTGAACTGATCGCAGGCGGCGCCCTGTACATCGCGCAAGAAGCCTTGCTCTTCCGGTGATCCCCTCCAACCGGACTTCACTGTGATACGCCGTCCGTCCGCAAGCACGAATGAAGCAATGTCGAGGGCGTTGCCGAAGGCATGCTCGGAAATTCGCGCGCCGGGCTGTCCATTCATGCCGCGGCAGGAATAGGCGGAAATCTGGCGGATTTCAGTCACCGGCTGACGGAACCAACGCTGCGCCGCAGGCTGAACCGAATCCAAAATCCAACGATCAAGCGCGGAGATGATGGGACAAGCCAGAGTAGCGGCCGGCTTGATCTCGACAGGCCCCATCGCAGCAACGGCAGAGCCAAGCGGGACCGAGGCTGGTGCCTGTGACGACATCCCTCGGAATGGCGGCTGTTGCGGCTGGCGCGATACCGCAACGCCCGGCGCAGAGCGTGATGTCTGCCCGTCATCGTTAAGCGGCGGCGGTGTGTCATAAACCGACTGCCTACGCATCGCGGTCGAAGAGGACCGCTGATAGTCCGGCTGCGCGTCCGGCGAGCCGGCACGATCATAATAACTACCACCGGACGATGCTGGCGTGATCTGCATCGGCGCTCCGGCGTTGTCCGATCCCGACGACGGATACAGCGGCTGGCTCTGCACCGGCGCAGATCGCATCGGATTCGAATATTGCTGCTCGCCCGGATACACCTGACGTGACGATAGCGCTGGCGCGGACCGTGGCTCCGTGGCCAACGGCCATCGTTGCTGCCCGACATTCGGAACATCGCCCGGTGGCCGCAGATCGCCCGAATATCCAAGCATCGGGCTGTCGCCGAGGGCCGCCACTTTCATTGGGAAGTCCGCACCGCAGATGCCGGGACCATTGATCGGCTGAATCCGAACTATGGTCCCGCTTTCCTTCACGGCGCCGGACTTCAGACAGGCGACCTCGGCATCTTTCCGCCATGGGTCGCGCTGCATGAAGTAGTGCCCAGCACAGCCCGCGAGCACGAGCATGCACGACACGCTGATCCCCAAACGCCAGTGATTACGCAATACCCGCACCATGAAGCGGACAATGCGAAGCTGACCGTTAACGGATCATCAACCGCATCCCAACGGTATTTCTTATCGTTACCGAAATGTCACTGCCCTGATCGTGCCTATGGCTTGCGGCACATCGCATGCGCAAGCTGGGGAACGATTTGATGGATTGGCGAGTCCGCGCGCTGACGGCGGGTTTCATGACGGTTGTCATGGTGGCGATGGTTACCCTCATCGTCACTTTCCTGAACCTCGGGTTCGATCCCGGCTTCGTATGGCAATGGGGCAAGGCCTTCGTCGTTGCCTGGCCGATTGCGGCAACCACCGGCTTCATCGTGATGCCGAAGGCTCGCGGCCTGGCGGAGCGGCTCGTGCAAAGAAAAAGTTGAGAACAATCAGGAGAAAGACGACAAAAAACTATCACAGGTTGCGATCGGTTGCATTGCAGCAGTCTGCAAAATCAATGACTTAGCAACCCTTCTCACATTCTCGTGAAAAAAATATTCTCTATAAATTTCAGTTACTTATACCAAGTTCACGCATCATTTCGAAGTGTTACGCTGGCACTTTGTTGCAACTCGCGCGTTGGGAGCTTCGGGTTAACCTGACGATCTGTTAACCTTGAGATTAAGATAGCGAAGGGAGGCCTTATGGACCTTACCTTAAAACTCAATGTCCTGGCTGTCCTGGCCGTGTTCGCCTTCGTGGGCGCGGTCCTGCTAGGAGCGTTCTGAGTTTTTATGGGTGTGATGCTATAAGACCAACAATCGCCTCGCGCGTATTGGGGGCGTCTTAAAGTTACCGGACACCGGAGCGGGAACATCCCCTCCGGTGTTTGTGTATCCGGCTCAGGCCGTCTTTGCTCAGGCCGCCTTGGCCTTGTCCAGGGCTCGCGGATCGTAATTGAGGATGGGGGCCAGCCAGCGCTCGCATTCGGCAACGTTCCAACCCTTCCGGCGGGCATAGTCCTCGACCTGGTCGCGCTCGATCTTGCCGACACCGAAATAATGGCTCTGCGGATGGCTGAAATAGAGCCCGCAGACTGACGCGCCCGGCCACATCGCATAGCTTTCAGTGAGGTTGATACCGATGCGCTCGCCATCGATCAGCTTGAACAGGGTTTCCTTCTCGGTGTGGTCCGGCTGGGCCGGATAGCCCGGCGCCGGACGGATGCCCTGATAGCTCTCCGCGATCAGTTCGGCCGGCGTGAATGTCTCGTCCGGCGCATAACCCCAGAACTCCTTGCGCACGCGCTCATGCAGATGCTCGGCAAAGGCTTCGGCCAGACGGTCGGCGAGCGCCGACATCATGATCGCCGAGTAGTCGTCGTTCGCACGCTTGAAGCGGGTTGCAATGACATCCTCGCCGATGCCGGCGGTGACAGCGAAAGCACCGATATGATCGACAATATTGCCCGCCTGCGGTGCAACAAAATCAGCAATCGAAACATTGGGCCGCCTGTCGCGCCGCGCGATCTGCTGGCGCAGGCCATGCAACGTTGCGATTTGCGACCGGCCGCTTTCGTCATAGACGCGGATATCGTCGCCCTCGCGCGCCGCCGGCCAGAAACCAACGACAGCGGACGCCTGCACCCATTTTTCATCGACGATTTGCCTGAGCATCGCCTGCGCATCCTCGAATAGTGAGCGCGCGGCTGCGCCATATTTCTCGTCGTTCAGGATTGCCGGATAACGACCGGTCAACTCCCAGGTCGAGAAGAAAGGAGTCCAGTCGATATAATCGACCAGCTTCGCGAGCGGATAATTCTCCAACACCTTGGTGCCAAGGAATTGCGGCCTCGGCGCTGGCGGCTGCGCAGGATCGAGGGTCAGCGCATTGGCCCGCGCATCGACCAGCGACAGTCGCTTCTTGTCGTCCTGGCCGCGCGCATGCGCTGCTGCGATTTGCGCATAATCCTCGCGAACATTTTCAACAAAGGTCTTTCGCGCCTCTTTCGAGATCAGGGACTGCGCGACACCGACTGCCCGGCTGGCATCGGCGACATACACGGCCTGACCATTGCGATAATTCGGATGGATCTTCACTGCCGTATGCACGCGGCTCGTCGTCGCCCCCCCGATCAGGAGCGGCAGATCGAAATTCTGCCGCTCCATCTCCGCCGCAACATGGCACATCTCATCGAGCGACGGCGTGATCAGGCCCGACAAACCGATCAGATCGACCTGTTGCTCACGCGCGGTCTCGAGGATCTTCGCCGCCGGCACCATAACGCCGAGATCGATAACCTCGTAGTTATTGCACTGGAGCACGACCCCGACGATGTTCTTGCCGATGTCATGCACATCGCCCTTTACGGTTGCGAGCAGAATCTTGCCGTTGGAGTTGCTCTGCCCCTTGTCGTTCGAAGCCTTCTCGTCCTCCATGAACGGCATCAGATAGGCCACAGCCTGCTTCATCACGCGTGCGGATTTCACCACCTGCGGCAGGAACATCTTGCCTGAACCGAACAGATCGCCGACGACATTCATGCCGTCCATCAGCGGACCTTCGATCACGTCGAGAGGTCGCTTCGCCTCCAGCCGCGCCGTCTCCGTATCCTCAGTGATGAAATCGGTAACGCCATGCACCAGCGCATGCGAAAGGCGCTTGCCAACCGGCCACTCGCGCCAAGCGAGATCAGCTTCAGCCTTTTCGCGGGTCTGACCGAAGAAGCGCTTGGCGATCTCCAGAAGCCGCTCCGCCGCGTCCTCACGCCGGTTGAGCACGACATCCTCGCAGGCTTCGCGCAATTCGGCATCGAGATCGTCATACACCGCCATCTGCGCCGCATTGACGATACCCATATCCATACCCGCCTTGATAGCGTGATACAGGAATACAGAGTGCATCGCCTCGCGTACCGGCTCGTTGCCGCGGAATGAGAATGACAGATTGGATACGCCGCCCGATACGTGCGCGTGCGGCAGCTTCTCGCGGATGAAGCGCGTTGCCTCAATGAAGGCGACGCCATAACCATTGTGCTCCTCGATACCGGTGGCGATCGCAAAGATGTTCGGGTCGAAGATGATGTCTTCCGGGGGGAAACCAACCTGGTTAACCAAAATGTCGTAGGCTCGCGCACAGATCTCGGCCTTGCGCTCAAAGGTGTCGGCCTGACCTTTCTCGTCAAAGGCCATCACCACAACGGCAGCGCCATAGCGGCGCACGATCTGCGCGTGATGAATGAACGCCTCCTCGCCCTCCTTCATGGAGATCGAGTTGACGACACACTTGCCCTGAACACACTTAAGACCGGCTTCGATCACCGAAAATTTCGACGAGTCGATCATGATCGGCACGCGCGCGATGTCCGGCTCGGCAGCGATCAGATTCAGGAACGTCACCATCGCATTTTCGGAATCGAGCAGCCCCTCGTCCATGTTGACGTCGATGATCTGTGCGCCGTTCTCGACCTGATCGCGCGCAATGGCGAGGCCAGCCGTGTAGTCGCCATTGGTAATCAGCTTGCGGAATTTCGCCGAACCGGTGACGTTGGTGCGTTCGCCGACATTGACAAACGGAATTTCCGGCGTGAGCGTGAATGACTCGAGGCCCGACAGTCGCAAACGCGGCTCGATCACCGGCACGGCGCGCGGCTTCCTGCCGGCCACACCTTTCGCGATGGCGCGCATGTGATCCGGCGTCGTGCCGCAACAGCCGCCGACGATATTGACCAGACCGGAAGCTGCAAATTCAGCAAGAAGCCCGGCCATATGCTCGGGGCTTTCGTCATACAGGCCGAATTCATTCGGCAGGCCGGCATTGGGATAGGCGCAGGTCAGCGTATCGGCGACATGGCTGATCTCCTCCATGTGCGCGCGCATCTCCTTGGCGCCGAGCGCGCAATTGAGACCGACCGACAACGGCGACGCATGACGCACCGAATTCCAGAACGCTTCCGGCGTCTGCCCGGCCAGCATGCGGCCGGAGAGATCGGTGATGGTGCCGGAGATCATAACGGGGATCTTTTCGCCGCGCGCTTCTTCCAGTTCGGCAACCGCATAAAGAGCGGCCTTGGCATTCAGCGTGTCGAAGATGGTTTCGAGCAGCAGCAGCTCGGCGCCGCCTTCGAGCAAGGCTGCGGCCTGTTGGGCATAGGCGTTCTTCAATGCATCGAAGGTGACGGCACGAAAGCCGGGATTGTTCACGTCCGGTGAAATCGATGCCGTACGGTTGGTCGGCCCCATCGCGCCGGCAACGAAGCGCTGCCGCCCATCTTCCTTCTGCGCGATTGCCGCGGCCTCGCGCACCAGGATGGCGGAGGCACGGTTCAACTCGGGGACAATCTCCTCCATGCCATAGTCCGCCTGCGCGATGACGGTGGACGAGAAGGTATTGGTCGAGACGATATCGGCGCCGGCCCGGAAGTAGGCGAGATGGATGTCACGGACCGCGTCCGGCTGGGTCAGCCCGAGCAGGTCGTTGTTGCCGCGCACGTCGTGCTGCCAGTCCGCAAAGCGCGGCCCGCGAAACGCGGCTTCGTCGAACTTGTGTTCCTGAAGCATCGTGCCCATGCCGCCATCGAGCAGCAGGATCCGCTCGGTTGCGAGGGATCGGAGCGTTGCTTCAACGGCGGATGGTTTGATTGTCACTGAGTTACCTATCAAGCATTATGGCCGGGGTGGCCCCGGCCATTCCGGCAAGGGACGAACTTCGTCTTCTTCGGCATGTGTCCTGGCGCGACGCGAGCAGTTATGCTGCCGCCTTCATGGCCGGACGCAGGCCGAGCAGATGGCAGATCGCGAAGACGAGATCGGCCCTGTTCATCGTGTAGAAATGAAAATCGGTGACGCCGCGATCAACCAGATCGAGCACCTGCTCCGCAGCGACCGCCGCAGCAACGAGCTTGCGAGTCGCCACGTCATCGTCGAGACCATCGAAGCGGTCGGCGAGCCAGCGCGGAATCGTGGCGCCGCAGCGTTCGGCAAAGTTCTTCACTTGTTTGAAATTCTGCACCGGCGCGATACCCGGCACCACCGGGATGTCGATTCCCCGCGCGCGAACGCGATCGAGATATCGGAAATACAAGTCGTTCTCGAAGAAGAACTGGGTAATAGCCCGGGTCGCGCCGGCGTCGACCTTTGCCTGCAGCATATCGAGATCGGCCTGCACATCGCGCGAATCCGGATGCTTTTCCGGATAGGCAGCGACGGACACCTCGAAATCACCGATGCGCTTGATGCCGTTGACGAGATCGGCCGCATTTCGATAGCCGCCGGGATGCGGCGCATAGTGTGCGCCGACGCCGCTGACAGGATCGCCACGCAACGCCACGATATGGCGAACGCCGATCTCGCTGTAGTTGCGGATCACGGCATCGACATCGTCGCGGGTCGCATCGACGCAAGTCAGGTGTGCGGCCGGCATCAGCGTGGTTTCATCCAGCATCCGCTTCACGGTCGCGTGCGTGCGCTCGCGGGTGGAACCACCCGCACCATAGGTGACGGACACGAAATGCGGGCTGATTGATTCAAGGCGCTTGATCGAGTCCCACAGCGTGCGCTCCATCTCTTCCGTCTTTGGCGGAAAAAATTCGAACGAGACGTGCAGCTTCTGACCGCGACCGTTCGTCAAACGACTGGGGCGTGGAGCACCTGGTTTCATCATGCGACCTCCTGCCGGCCTGCGATGCGCGCACGCTTATCGCGTGCGAGCCAAAACGAGACGGCAACCTTGCCGTCGGAATCTCTGTCGGGAGCGATGCTCTTGTGCAGCGTGACGTCGAGATCGGCCGCCACGAGCCATTGCGAAACCGTCTCAGGCGCAAAACCGAGTCGGCGATGTGCATGTTCTTCGCGCAAAAACTCGAGATCGTGCGGAGCGAAATCGATCACCAGCAGACGACCGCCTGGTACGAGTGCACGCGCCGCTTCCCTGATCGCGCGCGCGCCATCGTCGAGATAATGCAGCACTTGATGGATGATCACGACATCGAAGGAGTCACGCGGCACCGACAGATCGTAGATGTCGCCCTGACGCACGCTGCAATGGCGCAGGCCCGAACGCTCCAGCCGAGCGCGCGCCAAGAGTAGCATGTCGAGCGACAGATCGATGCCGAGCCCCCGCTCAATTTGCGACCCGAACAATTCCAGCATCCGCCCAGTGCCAGTGCCGAGATCGAGCAGCGACCGGAACGGTTTGTCGCTCAGCGCTTTCTGAATTGCCTGCTCCACCGCCTCATCGGCAGCGTGCAGCTTGCGCAACCGATCCCATTCCGCCGCGTGAGCACGGAAATAGTTCTGCGCCACCTCCGCGCGCTGTTCGCGCACGGCCGCCAGCCGTTCGCGCTCACGCGCGATGGTCGGATCGTTGAGGTCGAGACGTTCGACAAGAAGGCGCGCAATGACCGCACTGTCGCCGCGATCGGCCATGCGGAAAAAGGCCCAAGCGCCTTCGCGATGCCGCTCGATCAGTCCAGCTTCGGCCAGGAGCTTCAGATGTCGGGAAATGCGTGGCTGGGACTGACGCAGAATCTCCGTGAGGTCGGAAACGGTCAGTTCAGCCTCTGCCAGCAAAGCAAGAATACGCAGCCGGGTGCCTTCAGCCACCGCCCGCAGCGCATCGTGCATTGTGTCGAAGGCCAGCGGGCCGGTCATTCCAAGTCTCCGGGCAGTGCCCTTTCGATATAAGGATATCTTTATACGGTAATTCGATGGGCGCAAGCCCACAAATTGGCATTTCCATGGAATTTCCGCCCCTTCACAGAAACCTTACCGATTAAGGTGAAAACCGGGTTCCACTCGACAAATCTGTAAATTGAGACAGTTTTCGCCAATTGCGCAGACGAATGAGCTGCAAATCGTCGAAAACAGGGAGAGCAGCCATGAAGCTCATGGTCATCGTTCTCGTCGTTGCCTCCTCGCTGATCAGCATCGCTGCAGTATCCCTGATCAGCTCTGCCGCCTTCGCGGGGCCGCAGTTGAAGCCACAGACGGCGCTAAACGCCGTCCGGTAACGCACGAGGTTCAGTTCTGCAGGCGGCGCCAATGCTGCCTGCATTTTGTCTCTACATGCGTGGCAAGCCTCGGCCTTTTGGCGTAAAGCAACGGTCGATGTCTGACACTTCGACCCATTCCAAAGACCCGTTCGGCATTCGCGACGGCGAGATCGCCACCGAATTGCCCACCAGCTTCGACGCCGGCCTCTATTTCATTGGCCGGATTCGCACGCCCTGGACACGGCGCGAGGAGTGCCCGAAGAATGCCGGCGAAGCCGACACCGTCTGCACCATCGAACTTGACTCCCGTTACACCAAGGCGCTCGACAAGGTCGAGACCTGCTCCCACCTGATCGTACTCTACTGGATGGACCGCGCGCGCCGCGATCTCGTCGTGCAGGCGCCGCGCCATTATGGCCAGGGCCGCGGCACCTTCGCACTCCGGTCGCCGGTTCGGCCCAATCCGATCGCACTGAGTGTTGTGAAACTTCTGAAGATCGATGGCACGACGCTTTCGATCCAGAATATCGACTGCCTCGACAATACGCCGGTGCTGGATATCAAACCGTATTTCGCATCCGTCGACAGCAAGCCTGACGCTGTTGTCGGCTGGCACCGCGACAAGGACTGACTTCAGGAACGCCAAGGAGAATTCGCAACATGCGCCTGCGCTCGGATATCACGCGCAACGGTCTCGATCGCACCGCGCACCGCGCTTTCATGCGCGGCATGGGCCTCGACGACGCAGCGATCGCCAAGCCGATGATCGGCGTCGCCTCCATG
>JAFAFP010000108.1 GCA_023423415.1 Pseudomonadota bacterium
GGAGTGCCATGCGCGCGATGTAAGGATTGCGCGGCGCGCGGTCAATTTCGTTTTCCTTCCCCCTCCCCGCCGTTTCTACCCTCTCCCCGCACCCCAACTCGGGTTTACCCGAGTTGGGCATCGATAACTGGCCGAAGTCGGAAACATCCGACTTCGGCTGCGGGGAGAGGGAAAAGAAGGCTAGGAAAGAGGCCGGAATT
The DNA here is from genome assembly GCA_023423415.1 of Pseudomonadota bacterium. Taxonomy (GTDB): domain Bacteria; phylum Pseudomonadota; class Alphaproteobacteria; order Rhizobiales; family Xanthobacteraceae; genus Pseudorhodoplanes. The sequence goes on from JAFAFP010000108.1 coordinate 201, forward strand.
TTGTTCCCCATTCGTTCCTCATTAATCCGAATCGGGCTAAAAGGACCTGATGGACACATTCGCCCCGATCCGGGACCGCCTGTCCGGCGTCGATCCCCTGCTGGTGGTCGCGATCCTCGCGGCGATCTGCGCCTTTGTTCTGGCCGCTGTCATCGGCATCGCGGTGGCGTTGATCGCGCGCCGCCGGCGTCGCCTCCTGGAAGCAGCGGAAGCGGAGCGGCTTGAGGCAGAGCGGATCGAGGCCGAACAGAACGAAGCCCGGATGCAGAATGAGGCCCGCATGGCCGAACTGCGCCGCCTGCAGGCGGAGACCTCCGGGCTGGTACGCGCCATGGGCGACATGCTGGCCAGCCGCCAGTCGCAGTTCGAGCAAGCCTTCTCCGAACGGCTGGACGCGGTGACCCACCGCATCGGCCAGTCGATGCAGCACACCACCCAGCAGACCACCGACAATCTCGCGCGCCTCAACGAACGGCTGGCCGTCATCGATTCCGCGCAGCAGAACATCACCGCCCTCGCCTCGCAGGTTACCTCGCTGCAAAGCGTCTTATCGAACAAGCAGCAACGCGGCGCGTTCGGTCAGGGCCGCATGGAAATGATCATCGAGGACGGGCTGCCGAAGGGCACCTACGACTTCCAGTTCACGTTATCCAACAACACCCGCCCCGATTGCGCGATCCATTTCCCCGATCAGCGGCCGCTGATCATCGACGCCAAGTTTCCGCTCGAGGCCATCACCGCATTCCGTGACGCCAAGTCGGATGACGAGCGCAACATTGCCAGCAAGTTGCTGCGCCAGAGCGTGTCGAAGCATATTGCCGATATTTCCGGCAAATATCTCCTGCCGGGCGAGACCCAGGATCTCGCGCTGATGTTCGTGCCGTCGGAGTCGATCTATGCCGAACTGCACGACCAGTTCGACGATATGATCCAGCGCGCCTTTCGCTCCAAGGTCGTGATCGTCTCACCCTCGCTCTTGATGCTGGCGATCCAGGTGATCCAGCAGATCCATAGGGATGCGCGCATGCGCGAAGCCGCCGACAAGATCCATGCCGAGGTCGGCAACTTGATGGACGATCTCCGCCGTCTGCGCGACCGCGTCAACAAGCTGGACGCCCATTTCGGCCAGGCCAACGAGGACATCCGGCAGATCCTCATCTCCGCCGACAAGATGGAAAAGCGCGGCACCCGCATCCGCGAGGTGGAATTCGACGGCGACGACGACGATGCCGGCGCCGTGGTGATCCCCGCCCCGATTGGCGCACGGCGGATTGCCGGGGAGTGACGGGCGGCCCAAATGGAGCCGCCCGCGATTATTCAAACCCATTCATGATCCGTTCGGGCACGGCATTGCCATATAGCTGCCGCGCATTTTTTGGCATGATGCCTTCGCGCCAAGGGGCAAGAGCATGTCCTCGAACGAGCCGTTAAAGATCGTAGCGACAGCCGGTCTCGCCGCCACGCTTGTTGCCATTGCAACGGCGCAGTCCCACCGATGGGTTCGGGTCACCCTGGTGCTGCTGGCGCTCGTGCTGGCGGGGGCGGCCGCGTATTGGAGCTATCGCTATGTCAGCAAACCGAAGGTCCTGACGGTTGCCGTCGGATCGGTCGATGGCGATGTCTCCAAAGTCATGACCGCCGTCGCCGCACGGATGGCGGCCAACAATTCCCCGGTGCGCCTCCAGATCGTCGACAAATCCACCATCACCGAAGCATCCAGAGCGTTCGCCGCTGGCGAGACCGATCTTGCGATTGTTCGCAGCGATGTCGGCGATCTGTCTGCGGCACGAACGCTGGTGCAGGTCACGCATGGCGTCGTGCTTCTGGTCGTGCCGCCAGGCAGCCCTGTCGAAGCGATCGCCGATCTCAAGGGCAAGACCGTCGGTATCGTCGGGGGCGCAGTCAATCGGCCGATCGCCGATATCCTGACGAAGGAATACGACCTGACACGCGCCAAGGTTCATTTCACGGATGTGAGCCCGGCCGATGTACCGAAGGCGCTTCAATCCAAGCAGGTGAGCGCCTTGCTGATCGTCATGCCGATTACGGAGAAATATCTGACGCTGCTTCGCAGCTTGTTTCCCAGCAATGGCAAGAAGCACCTCAATATCCTGCCGATTGAATCGGCCGGCGCGATCGCCGAAATCGCCAAGGCTTATGAAAGCTACGATCTGCCAAAGGGCACCATTCGTGGCTCGCCGCCGATCCCCGATGACGATCTGACAACCTTGCGGGTGCCGATCCATCTCGTTGCCAAGCAAAAACTCGACGAGGAAACGGCAGCCACCGTGACCAAAGCGATCATCGAGACACGACGCGATCTCATCGGCGAATATCCGCTGCTCGGACAGATTACGACGCCAAGCACCGAGAAGGATGCCTTTATCCCCATCCATCCGGGCGCCGCTGCGTATTTCGACGGCAGCGTCAAAACGTTTTTCGACAAATACGGCGATCCCATCTTTTACGGCTCAATTCTGCTTGGCACCCTGACATCAATTGTGGCGGGCGCCTGGAGCTATATGTTCAAGCAGCCTCAAAAACCTGAAGATCGCCCGTTGAACCGTCTTTACGCCTTTGCCGATCGGATCCGAAAAGCGGGCAATGAAGAGGAACTGACGGATATCGAGCGCGGCATCGATGATCTCCTGAAATCGGAACTGGAACGATATGCCGGGGGCGAAACCGAAGCGGGCGAAGCGGCTGCTCTGAGTCTGGCGACGCACCGCCTGGAATATCTGATCGGCCAGCGCCGCGCGTGGCTCGGCAATCATTCTGCGGCCATCGTTCCCTCGTAGGGCCGGCGCCACAGGTCCGCGACAATCGTGGACCTGACGGTTAGTATGACCCTGCATGGCCACTCTCGAATCACCGTCTGAAAAAACCTCCTGGTCCGACGCGCTCGCGGTCTATCTCAAACCACGCGTTCTGATCGTCATTTTGCTTGGCTTTTCGTCCGGCCTGCCGCTGGCGCTGTCCGGCACCACGCTGGCGATCTGGATGACCGAGAGCGGCGTGAACCTGCGCACCATCGGCCTGTATGCGCTGGTCGGCCTGCCCTACACCATCAAGTTCCTCTGGGCGCCGCTGGTCGATGCGCTCGATGTGCCGATCCTGTCGCGCGCGCTGGGGCGGCGGCGCGGCTGGCTGGTCTTTTCCCAATTGCTGCTGGCCGCGGCGATCCTGTTCCTCGCCTTCCAGAATCCGAGCGTGGCCTTGTGGCCGGTGGCGCTTGGTGCGGTGCTGGTAGCAACGGCATCGGCAACGCAGGACATCGTCATCGATGCCTTCCGCGTCGAAAGCCTCGACACCAGCGAACAGGCCGCCGGCATGGCCGGCTATGTCGCAGCTTACCGCATCGGCATGCTGGCTTCGGGCGCGGGCGTCATCGCACTGGCCGCATGGCTCGCTCATATCGGCGTATCTGCCGATGCGGTGTGGATGTGGGGCTACATCGCCGCCGCCGGGCTGATGTGCGTCGGAATACTTGCATCGCTGATGGCGACCGAACCGCCCGCGCCTGCAGACATCGCCGACAAGTCGCGCGATCCGATCAGCCGCGTCGCTCTGACGGCATTCGGCGCGTTCAAGGAATTCCTGACGCGTGATCTTGCGATCGTCGTGCTGCTGTTCGTCGTGCTCTACAAGTTCTGCGATGCCTTTGCCGGCGTGCTGACCGGACCGTTCGTCATCGATATCGGTTTCGACAAGGCGACCTATGCCGCCATCGTCAAAGGCGTCGGCCTCGCCGCGGCCCTGCTTGGCGGCTTTGCCGGCGGCGCGGTCGCGCGCGCCTTGCCGCTCTCCACCAGCCTGTGGGTCGGCGGCATTCTGCAATTGCTGTCGAACCTCACCTTCGCCGCTCTGGCGCTGATCGGCCCGAATGTGCCGGCGCTGACCGTCACGATCATTGTCGAGAACTTCTGCGGCGCCATCGGCACGGTGATCTTCGTCGCCTACCTGTCCGCGCTCTGTGGCGTGCGCGCACATACGGCGACGCAATTCGCCTTGCTGACCGCACTCGCAGCCGTCGGCCGCACGACGCTGTCGTCCGGTGGCGGCTTCGTCGCCGAGACCACCGGATGGTTCATGTTCTTCGTGATTTCATCACTTGTTGCGATCCCGAGCCTGATCTTGCTGGCGTGGTTGCAGGCGAAGGGGCATTTCAAGGAACTGGACAAACGGTCCGGCGGCTGATGGCCGCAATCGCTTGGGAATGAACGGGGCGAGACGGTGGGGATATTGTCGGAGTGGATTGAAACAATCGGTGCGGCGCTGGACTTGCTCGGCGTTGCGCTGATCGCATTCGGCCTGGTGATCGCCGCGAGCCGATATTTCTCTGCCTATTTCGGCAGCGCGGAGATCGATTCATTCCGCCGCCTTCGGCAGGATATCGGCCGCGCCATCCTGCTCGGACTGGAAGTGCTGGTTGCCGCCGATATCATCCGCACAGTTGCGGTCACGCCAACTCTCACAAGTGTTGCGGTGCTGGCGGGCATCGTGGCGATCCGAACGATCCTCAGTTTCAGCCTTCAGTTGGAAGTGGAAGGGCGTTTCCCCTGGCAGCAGAGGAAGGCAGCGGACTAAACTCAACGTCCCGACTGACGCATGACACACTCCCGCGTCCGCATGGTCCTAACCTGCTCCAGACCGCATTTTGCGCCTCCCAGATGAGGCATCTGCCATCGATAGTCGCTGGGGCCTGCCCAACCCATCAATACAGGGGGCGGGCGCTTTTCTTGACGAGACAGGCGACTTGGGAGAACTTCCTTTCCATCAACGATTTTCTGCATCCATTAGTTTCTTCTGTGAGCGCGCACTCCCAGCTTTATCGGCAAACGTTAAACGTTAAACCTTTCCGACAATTGCGAATTTTTGTTTCGGATGATGACCATGTTGAACAGAGCTGGGGCTTGGACGCTCGCATTTCTATGCGCATTCTTGTCAGCGGAAACCGCATGGAGCCAGCTGCAATCGAGCGATAAATTGATTGAGAAATTCCGATCGGATTGTATCGGAAAGCTCATTCCCCAGAAAATGCGCGGGCAGAATATTCGTCCCCTCGTCGGGCAATGCGTTCGAGAAAAACTCAACGCATCATGGAAATTGCCGCCCGAGATACCGCTATTTGAGTTCAGCCCTTGGATCACAAAGAACGTAGGTCCAGAGAATGCAAAAGGCCTGGTTTATTTTATTGCGGGCCAAAGATTCGATATCGCAACTCAAAATGATTTCCGTTTGGCTCCATATTTTGTTCACACGCTAAACACGCAGGGTTGGGATATTGTCGGCGCCAAATTTCCAGAAGAAATCAAATATGTCGTCAGCCCAAAAGTCAGACTGTTTGCGGGTGCGGCACAGGCATTTGTTCAACGCAGGCTCAAACATTTCAGTGCGATGGGATACAGACGGATTGTGTTGGTTGGCCACTCTTGGGGTGGTTGGGTTGCATTACTAACCGCCGCCAACCAACCCAAGGACCTAAACGCGCTCATACTTGTTAGTCCCAGCAATGGACGGCCCACATTTCGGAATGGCGATCCAAATCCGGAATTTAAACGAAACCTCACTGAATTCGGCCCGTTACTTGAGCGCACAAAAGTGCCAACTGTGGGAATGTTCTTCAGCGGCGATGACGAAGAAATTCCCGGTCGGGCGGCCGTTTTTCGCGACGTATTTTCAAGGGCAGGAATTCCACACTTTGCCATTGAAAATCCCCCTGGCTTTAGTGGGCATTTTGCCGGTTGGCTTCCAATCTTCTCGTATGCTTACGACCGGTGCATCTCCTTGGTTATTGAGAATGTCATGCCGCAGGAAAATTGTAGAAACTCACAGCTGTCCACGACAGATTTCCGCTCTATCTTTTCGCTCGCGCAGGTCCAAAACATCGAACGACTTCGCTCCGACCATCTGCTGGCAAAGAAGCAATTCGTGTCATATCGGCTTCGAGACGCGGACAATGTGTTCTATGATTATAATTTTGCACCAAAGCGGAGTTTCATAAGAACGAGCAGGCGCGGTACGGAGGAAACGAACTTTAAGGACTCAAGATTTTGCACCGCTAGGGAATGCACGACTTTAGCAAAGTGGTCAGAATCGGAGCTGTTGGAATTCGATCTCGGAACCGGCGCCATAAGGGCCTGGTGGATCGAGAGCAAATAGTGAGAGGCCTCACATGCGTTTCCTCGCAGTTTTGTGCTCCTTGGCTGTTTTGCTTGTCTCTATTGAAACTGCGTTCGCAGGTGGCCCGGCTAGCAATACAGGCTTCAATCCCGGCAATTTTGGTTTCGTTGCTGGTGCCGGTGGGGCCGGCTTGGCAGGCGCGATCAGCGTACCAGCCGCCCTTGCGGGCGTGTTGGCTTTTGGTGTTGGCGTATCCGGCGCTGCTTCAGGCAACCTCTCGGGACCAGCTAACGCGATTTTCGTCGGAGGGGTCGCGATAACCATTGGGATAGGAGTTGGGGCTGTTGGCGGAGCAACTGCTGTTGCGGTCGGCGGGGCGGTCGCTGCCATAGGTCTCGGTGCTGTTGTGGGTGCGTTTGCCGGAGTTGCGGCCGGCTCCATAGGCGCCGTCTTGCCGTAGAAGAGCTACTTAGAATTTCTGCCTGATTACCCCACATCGCTCGAGCGAAATGGGTAGCCGGTCGTATGAAGAAAACGCATCGAAATAAAGTTTAGAGCGTCTCGATCGCTCTGCATTTTATTTGGCGAATCTGCGGGCGCCAACGACGCACAGGATGACCGCGACCGTCACCGCCAGCATGAGCGGTGTCACCGCCTCGTGCAGCAGGGTCGCGGCCAGTGCCAGACCAAAGAATGGCTGAAGGAGTTGCAACTGTCCGACGGCAGCGATGCCGCCCTGCGCAAGGCCGCGATACCAGAACACAAAGCCGATCAGCATGCTGAAGAGCGAAACATAGGCCAGGCCGATCCAGGCCGGCATGTCGATTCCGGCGAAGGTCGGCGGCATGGTGATCAGAACGAGCGGGACCATCACCGGCAGCGACAGCACCAGCGCCCAGGAGATCACCTGCCAGCCACCGAACCTCCGCGACAGCGTCGCGCCTTCGGCATAGCCGAGACCGCAAACGATGACGGCGGCGAGCATCAACGCATCGCCGATCGGCGACGCCGAGCCCGCCTGCGACATCGCAAAGCCAGCCACCAGCGCGCTGCCAATCACCGAGAAAATCCAGAACGCCGGCTTGGGCCGTTCACCGCCCCTGATGACGCCGAAGATCGCTGTCGCCAGCGGCAACAGGCCGATGAACACGATCGAACGTGCCGACGTGATGTGCTGCAGGGCCATGGCGGTCAGCAGCGGAAAGCCCACGACCACGCCAAGGGCGACGATCCCCAGCGCAAGAAAGTCCCGGGACGGCGGGCGCTTTTCCCGAGCGGCGACGAGCAAACCAAGCGCCAGCACCCCGGCGATGGCCGCGCGGGCGACGGTCAGGAAGATGGGATCGAATTGCAGCACGGCGACGCGCGTTGCCGGCAGCGAACCGCTGAAGATGATCACCCCGATCAGCCCGTTGATCCACCCGCTCGCCGGACGATCCATGCCGCACTCCCTGATTGCGCGGCCCTTTTCCCTCCTAAGCGATGGCATTGCCAGCGACAGACCGATACAGTTCATACAAACTGTATTGGTCGAAATAGCGATACGGATGGATGGATTGGCCAAAGCCGGCAGCATCAAGGGCACGCGGATCGCGATGGTCATGGCCACCATCCGCAAGCGCATCGCGGCCCGCAGCCTCGCACCCGGAGCCAAGCTGCCCTCGGTGAGAGGCCTGGCATCGACGCTGGGCGTATCGACCTCGACAGTTGTGGAAGCCTATGAGCGGCTGGCGGCGGAAGGTGCGATCCTCTCGCGGCCGGGCTCGGGCTTCTACGTCGCGCACCAGACCGCACCTCTGTCCCTCGCCGATATCGGGCCCAAGCTCGACCGCGCCGTCGATCCGTTCTGGGTATCGCGCCAGTCGCTCGAAGCCGGTGACGACGACCTCAAGCCGGGTTGCGGCTGGCTTCCGCCATCCTGGTTGCCGGAAGCCGGGATGCGTCGCGCGCTGCGAACGCTCTCGCGCGCATCGGGCTCGGTCCTCGCCGACTACGGCTCGCCTTTGGGACTGCCGGCCCTGCGTCAGCTCATCGCCCGGCGCGCCGCAGACCGGGGTGTGGACGCGTCACCCGATCAGATCATGTTGACGGAATCCGGCACGCAGGCGGTCGATCTGCTCTGCCGATTCTTGCTCGAGCCGGGCGACACGGTTCTGGTGGACGATCCGTGCTACTTCAATTTTCATGCGCTGCTGCGCGCCCATCGCGCGCGTATGATCAGCGTGCCCTATACGCCCACGGGTCCCGATATCGATGCGTTGGCCGCAACACTGAATGAGCACCGGCCGCGCCTCTACATCACCAATTCGGCGATTCATAATCCCACCGGCGCAACACTTTCTCCGCTCATTGCGCATCGCGTGCTCAAGCTCGCCGAGCAGTTCGGGCTGACCATCATCGAGGACGAAATCTTCGCCGATTTCGAACACACGCCTGCGCCCCGTCTCGCCGCATTCGATGGCCTTGAGCGCGTCATCCAGATCGGCAGTTTTTCAAAGACCCTGTCGGCTTCGGCACGTTGCGGATACGTGGTTGCGCGGCGCAACTGGATCGAAGGACTGATCGATCTCAAGATCGCAACCTCGTTCGGCGGCGGGCGGCTGAATGCCGAGCTTGTCCATGGCGTGTTGAGCGATGGCAGCTATCGAAAGCACACGGAAGGACTGCGCCGCAGGCTTGCTCGATCGATGTTCGATGTCAGCGCGCGACTGAAGGCGCTCGGGATCACGCCCTGGTTCGAACCGCCGGCCGGCATGTTTCTCTGGTGCCGTTTGCCCGATGGGCTCGACGCTGCGCAAGTCGCGAGGCAAGCACTGACGAAGAATGTCGTTCTCGCGCCGGGCAATGCCTTCAGCCTGTCGCAGACCGCAACCGATTTTCTGCGATTCAATGTGTCACAGTCGCTCGACGATCGCATTTTTGAGGTCTTGCGCGACATCCTCGAGAGCACAGCCCGCCATGGTTCCTAGGCTCTTACGGATCAGGCTGCCTGATAGACCGTCAATCCATCCTTGATCGTTTCCAACACCTTGATCTGTGCAAGCTTGTCGGGCGCGACCGTCAGCGGATTGTCCGAGAGCATCACCAAGTCCGCGATCTTGCCCGCCTCGATCGACCCCTTGCGATCCTCCTCGAAATGCTGCGCCGCCGCCCATAGCGTCATCGCCTTCAATGCGGTCGCGACCGGAACGCAATGCCGCGGCCCGAGGATATCGCCGGAACGCGTGCGGCGCGTCACCGTCGCCGAGAGAACGCGCATCGAATCAGGGTTGACCACCGGCGCATCGTGATGCGTGGTGAATGGCATCCCGCGCTGCATCGCCCAGCCGGTTGGCGAGATATTGTCGGCGCGCTCGGGTCCCAGCACCGAGTCGCGATGCCAGTCGCCCCAATAAAATGTATGCATCGGAAACAGCGAGGGCTTGATGCCAAGCTCCTTCATGCTGTCCATCTGATCGGGACGCAGCACCTGCCCGTGAATGAGCACCGGACGGCGGTCCGCCTTGCCGTGTTTGCGCGTCGCTTCCTTGACCGCGGCAATATAGACGTCGGACGCAGCATCGCCGTTGCAATGACACAGGAGATGCCATCCGTTCGCGAAGGCGACATCGACGGCGGCCATCGCCTTGTCATTCGGTATGGCCGGATAGCCGACATAGTCCGGGCCTTTCCCCGGCGGCGGCACGAAGTAGGGTCGCGTCAGCCAGGCTGTTTTTCCCTGCGGCGAACCGTCGATCGTCAGCTTGGCGCCGCCGATCCTGTAACGGTTGCGATAGTCGCGCGACAACGCCGGCGCCTTGATGGCATCGACCGCTTCGACGATGTCGGGATAGACCAGCACGTCGATGGGCAGCATCTGCTTGTCGGCGGCGGCCTGAATCATCTGCACGGAGGCCGCGAAGGCGCGCGCTTCCTGCGCAGTCGTATAGCCGTAGCGCGCATAGGCTTCGGCGCCGGCCTTGATCATGGCGAGACCGGCGTTGACATCGAAACCGCTCGTCAGCAAACCCGCCACGTTCATGAAGGCGTGTTCCTCCATCACGCCGTTCGGTTCGCTGCTGCCATCCCGGCGGCGGAACACGCCACCAACCGGATCCTTGGTCGCGCTGGTGATCTTGGCCAGCTCCAGCGCCTTCGAATTGGCAACGCCCAGATGCCCGGATTGATGGATGATGAGCACCGGCAAATCAGTCGACACCTGGTCGAGGTCGTCGCGGGTCGGATGCCGCTGTTCCTTGAGCTGCGAGTCGTCATATCCGAAACCGATGATCAGCTTGTATCGCTCTATCACCCCACGATTCTTCGCTATCCATTCCTTCAGGAGACGTTGAATCGATGCGATATCGCGACCTTCGCCGTCGGGCGGCGGCAAGAGATTGGCCGAGAGCGCCTGCAGGCCGACCAGAAAGGCGTGACCATGCGCATCGAAAAATCCCGGCAGCAGCGTCTTGCCTTGCAGATCGACGATACGGGTCTTCGGTCCACGCAAGCGTTCGATCTCGCCGCGCGAGCCGACCGCCTGGATGCGACCACCCTGCACCGCGACCGCTTCCGCGAAAGGCCGCCGGTCATCGATCGTGATGATCGGACCGCCCTGGTAGATCGTGTCTGCCTCGCCGGATGATGACGCCGTCTGCGCGATCGCCTCGACGCAACTGAACGGACTGCCCGACGCGCCGGCGCCAAAAGCTGCGGCGCTCACGCCACCCATGAACCAGCGACGCGACATCGGTCCCGGCCGTCCCGAGAGGATATGTGAGAGCGGACCGCAGGCGACGCACATCGTTGTTCTCCGCAATTGAGCTGCCTGAGCTAACGTGACTGAATATTCTAAATGCTGCCTGATGCAGATTGCCGGATAGCACACTTCATCCGTCTGAAATCAAAACAACAGACAATTGCTCGCGATCGATAAATGACGAAACCATACCCCTAGCCAGCGCGTTGAGTACAAGCGCCGGGTGTCAACCGGCCGTAACAGGAACGATGGACGCGGTTGATTTTGCCGGTTTCTAACCGCGACAACAACGCATCGGTACGCGTGGCATCTTACCTGTTCCCGGCGCGACCCGATCGTGCATTCAACTCGCGACCGGTCCGCCAGCCCGGCAGGAAATTCGCATCGCTGCTCTTCGCCAGAGCCAACGCTTTCTGTGCCGCTGCCTCAAAATCCTTCTCGATGATCGTGCGCTTGATGCGAGGTCGCAGAAAGTCCGCCCAAAGAAACTCACCGAAAGGCGTCGTGTCTTTTGCGAAGCCGCCTGCACGTCGCAATTCGCCGGCGAGACTACGCTACTATGTCATCGATCATCATCTGGCGCGCGGACCGTCGGCGATGCGGCGGGCCATGCATGACCATCGACGCATCGCTATGCGCGTGCTCGCTGATGAGACATCTGCGGTGTTTTACTGGCTCGATAGGCGCTTGATTTCCTCTATCGCGGACAGGCAGCCGCTCTCATTGCCCTGCTGGTCGAACATGAGAGCGCGATTAAATGCCTCCATGGCTGCAGCTTTCCGATCCGCGACGTCCGCTTCAGACGGTTGTGTCTGTTGTGCTGCCGGCGGCTGGCCTGCCGCTTGCCGCTGCATGTCTTGAGGTGAAGCGGCGCGCCCCTCGGTTTGCTTGCTCATGGCCGCATCGCGGGCGGACATCTCCTTCGTCAGTCGGACAATTTCATCAGTGCATGGTCCCGCCGCGGCCGATGCTGCGCTCAGAACAAACAGCAGGCCGACGGCGACGATTGGGGTGTTCGGCATGTTTGGCTCCCTGCGTGGAAGGCGACCGAAGTTCGTCTGTGTGATGAAAACCGCGGGCCCGAGTCGATGTTCCTTGACAGGCCGCCGCATAGTGGGGCTTTTGACCGCCGAGACTTCCTTGCCGCTGTATCGGCGACGCGCCACGCTTCTTCCGGGTTTCCAGCCTGCCGCGTCCTCCTTCGAGCCCGCAGCGGAGAAGTCATATGCCGTGGGCCATCCTGGGCAGTGCCGTCATTGTCGAAATCATCTGGGCGTTGAGCCTTAAATGGGCAGCCGCCAAGGGCAGCTGGCTCGCCGCTGCCGTACCGATCGCGCTTAGCTTTGTGAATATGGGCCTGCTCGCTTTGGCAATGCGAGACTTGCCCGCCGGCACGGCCTATGCGGTGTGGACCGGCCTGGGCGCGGTTGGCGTGACGCTTTTCGGCATTATGCTGTTTGGCGAACGCGTAAACCCCGTGCAGATCGGCTTCATCGCGCTAACCATCGTCGGCGTGATCGGCACGAAGTACTTCGCGCAAGCCTGAATTGGCGCATGTGCGGAATTTTCTGAAGCCCGCGCAAGCTCGCCAGCGGCGACGTGTTCAATTGTGATCGCTCTTTGCTCAGTGACGCAGACTGTCAATTTCGCGGAACGGGAAGCTTGGTCAGGAGACTAGGTGTTAGCGTTGGTGTCGAGGTCGCTCCTAGAGCTTCGCGCTCGATGACTAAAGCGCATCGGATTGGCGGTTTTTCTTTCTTGGGGTAAGCGAGTGGCGGCTAAAGAGTCGGCTTGACGGACTAATTCTGCCAGCGATCGCGCCTGCATTTTTATCTTAACATTGGCCCGATGGACTTTAATTGTTATTTCGCTGAGATTGAGTTTTGCAGCAATTTGTTTGTTCATCAGGCCGGACACGACGTAAGATAAAATTTCTCTCTCGCGTGCCGTTAATGTTTCGTAGCGCTCGCGTAGCGCTGCGAGAGATGACGATTGTGAGCGCTGCTCTTGATCTTTCCGAATTGCTGCTCTGACCGCGTCGATAAGATCCTCAGCTCGGAACGGCTTGCATAGGAACTCGAATGCGCCGTTCTTCATGGCGCGCACGCTCATGGGAACGTCCGCATAGGCCGTCAGGAATATGATGGGAAGGGATATGCCCAGTGACTTGG
>JAFAFP010000145.1 GCA_023423415.1 Pseudomonadota bacterium
CGATCGACCCGGTGCGCTACATCGCCAACCGATCGTCCGGCAAGCAGGGGCATGCGATTGCTGCGGCCGCGGCCGCAGCCGGCGCCGAGGTCATTCTTGTGTCGGGCCCGGTGCATGTTCCAGATCCCGCACGCGTTGCACCGATCCACGTCACCACCGCAAAGCAGATGCTCGAAGCGGTACAGCGCGCTCTGCCCGTCGATGCGGCGATCTTCGCGGCAGCGGTCGCCGACTGGGGCATCGCGAATGCCGGAACGCAGAAAATCAAAAAGAACAAGGACGGCACGCCCTCCTTCGTGCTCACCGAGAATCCGGACATTCTCGCGACGGTCGCGAAACTGAAAAGCGGACGGCCGCACCTTGTCGTCGGCTTTGCCGCCGAGACCGAACACGTCATCGAACATGCGAAGACGAAACTGAAACACAAAGGCTGCGACTGGATCGTCGCCAATGACGTATCGCCACAGACTGGCGTCATGGGCGGTGACCGCAACACCGTGCATCTGGTGACGGCCGGCGGTGTCGAATCGTGGCCATCGCAATCCAAGGACGATGTAGCGCGGGCACTGATCGCAAGGATCGCTCAAACTCTGGACGGGACCAACAGTGACTGATTTCGAATTGCAGATCGTGCAACTCCCGCACGGAGTTGGCTTGCCTCTACCAGCCTATCAAAGCGCATCGGCTGCCGGGATGGATCTCATCGCCGCCGTGCCCGACAGCGAGCCAATCACGATCGCGCCGGGACGCCATGCAATGATCCCGACCGGCATCGCCATGGCTCTGCCGAACGGCACCGAAGGACAGGTGCGCCCCCGCTCAGGCCTCGCGGCCAAACATGGTGTAACGGTCCTGAACTCTCCGGGCACGATTGACGCCGATTATCGTGGTGAAGTGCAGGTGCTGCTGATCAATCATGGCAGCGCGGCATTCGCCGTAACACGGGGAATGCGGATCGCTCAGCTTATCGTCGCGCCCGTGGGCCAGGCGACTGTCCGGTTAACGGACAAATTGGACGAGACGAGGCGCGGGAATGGCGGCTTCGGTTCCACCGGCACGAAAATTTGTGACACTGCATAAAATTTTCGCCACGGCGCAATGAAAGGCTTGGACAGGACAATCTAATTTAATACCGTTATACTCCATAAATGAAACTACGGTGAGATTTGGAATGCCGCTGCTGTCCCGGAAAGGTGTCTTGGCCATCGCAGCGGTGATCGATGTTGCGTTGAACTCTGAATCGCGTCCGGTTTCCGCCAAGGCCCTCGCCGCGCGGCAAGGCCTGCCTCCACGCCACCTTGAACCGGTACTCCAGGCGTTGGTTCACCAGGGAATCCTGCGCGGCGTGCGCGGCCCCCACGGCGGCTATGAGCTTGGTCGCAGCAAGGAAAATATTACCGCAAACGAGATCCTCCGCGCCGCGGGCACTGTCGACGAGGGCTCGGAGGGCGATCTCCCAGGCTCAGCACTGGTTGGAGCGGTGGTACTGCCGGCTCTCGCACAAGCAGAGCAGGCTTTCTCGTCGGCGCTGGGTACGATCAACCTCCACGAATTGGTGCGGCAAGCGGAAAGCACGGTTGTTTCCTGAACCGCAGCGTGCCGTTCACGATCTGGACTCTTACGGTCCAAGTCACCTTGGGAGTAAAGTCAAACGATTCGGGTTAGGGGGAATGCGGCTTCCCCATCTTTTTGCGTCCTCACGTCAATACGGCTCTGCACCGGACAATCGCGCCGGGGCCTGACACGTATTGGGGGCAACGGGTAGGCGGGAATGAATCGGTTGACCGGCGCCGGCGGCGCCGTTCTGCGGCGGTGCAGGGATATTGCATTAACGACCGCGGCGTGGACGGCGCTCGGGTCGGCTCATGCTCATGCTCAGGGCGCCATTCCGGTCAGCGCCTATCTCCAGGCCCTGGCCAGTTTTGATCGTCATGAACTCGCTGCGCTTGGGCTGACGCTCGGCGTCATCGCTTTCGGCGTCGTGACTTCGATCATGCTGGTGCGAACGCGCCAGCGCGCCGGCCTCGCCGAGGCCGCTGCCCGCCGCGAGATTGAAACGCTCACCGCCGAAACCGACCGCGTGAATGCGCTCTTGCTATCGGAGCCGCAGATCGTCGTTGCCTGGGCTGCCGGTTCGGACGAACCCGATATCATTGGCGATGTGACGATCGTAACGCTCGCAACGATGCCGCAGCGCGTGCTGGCTTTCGGTTCTTGGCTCGCACCCGATCAGGCGCAGATCATGACGCATGCGGTCGAGCGCCTGCGAAGCAACGGCGAAGCGTTTTCCACGACGCTGACGACCCTCGGCGGCAAGGCGATCGAAGCAGACGGCCGCGCGATCGGCGGTCGTGCGGTGATGCGCTTGCGCGACGTCAGCGGCATCAAGGGCGAACTGACCGCGCTGACGATCCGTCATGAGCGCCTGCTCGACGATATGACGGCGCTACGCACATTGATCGACTCGTTGCCCTTCCCGGTCTGGGCGCGCGACAATGAAGGACGGCTGGATTTCGTGAATGCGGCTTATGCCGGCGCCGTCGAAGTGGCCGAACCCCATGAAGTCGTCGAACGCAATCTCGAATTGCTCGACCGCTCTGTCCGCGACGAGGCTGCGAGGGCGCTTAGCGCACAAACCCCGTATCGTGCGAGAGTCCCGGCTGTGGTTGCCGGGGCACGCCGGACGTTCGACGTGATCGAGATGCCGACGCGCTCCGGCAGCGCCGGTATTGGCGTTGACTCGACCGAACTCGAAAACACCAAGGCCGAAATGAAGCGAATGATCGAGGCGCATCGCCGCACGCTCGATCAACTCGCAACCGGCGTTGCGATCTTCGGCGCCGACCAGACGCTGCGCTTCTATAACGAAGCCTATCGGGGCTTGTGGGACTTCGACGTATCCTATCTCGATCACGGCCCGACCGACTCTGCGGTTCTCGATCGACTGCGCGCTTCCCGCAAACTGCCCGAACAGCAGGACTTCCGCTCATGGAAGAACCAGCTTCACGAGGCCTATCGCGCGATCGAGGCCAAAGAAGAACTGTGGCATCTGCCCGATGGCCGCACCCTGCGCGTGGTCACGACGCCCAACACCGAAGGTGGCGTGACCTATCTCTTCGACAACGTCACTGAGCGACTCGATCTCGAACGCCGTTATGATGCGCTGATCCGTGTTCAGGGTGAGACGCTCGACAACCTTGCTGAAGCCGTTGCAGTGTTCGCGAGCGACGGGCGCCTGCGCCTCTACAATCCTGCCTTCGCGGCGATGTGGCAGCTTCCGGCCGAGGCGCTCGCGGAACGGCCACATATCGAAGCCGTCATCGCATGGTGCGCGCCACTGCAGCCCGAAGACCAGACGCTGCGGGCACTCCGCACCGCCGTCACATCGATCGGCCAGCGCGACTCCGTCACCGGCCGCCTCGAACGCCGCAATGGAACAGTCGTCGATCTGGCTACCCTGCCGCTTCCGGATGGTGCGACACTCGTCACCTTCCAGGATGTTACCGACAGCGTCAATGTCGAGCGCGCCTTGCGCGAACGCAACGAAGCGCTGGAAGCTGCCGACGAAATCAAGCTCAACTTCCTGCACCACGTTTCATACGAATTGCGTTCGCCGCTCACCAACATCATCGGCTTTGCGCATTTCCTCGGCGATCCTTCGACCGGTCCGCTTACCGACAAGCAATCCGAATATCTCAGCTACATTACCGTTTCGACCAATTCCCTGCTGGCTCTGATCAACGACATTCTCGATCTCGCCAGCATCGACGCCGACACGATGACTCTCAATCTCGGTCCGGTGGATATCCGCAGGACCATGGACGCCGCCGCCGAGGGCATCCGCGACCGGCTGGTGAAAGACAATATCGCACTCGACATCGACGTTCCCGCCGATATCGGCACGTTTTCGGCCGACGAACGCCGGATCCGGCAAATTCTGTACAATCTGCTGTCCAACGCCGTCGGCTTTTCACCGGCCGGCAGCACCATCCGTATGCATGCGGAGCGGAGCCACAATTCGGTCGTCTTTTCCGTCACGGATCAGGGCTCCGGCATCCCTCCCGAAATGAAGAATCGGATTTTCGACTGGTTTGAGACCCATCCACATGGATCGCAGCATCGCGGTCCTGGCCTTGGCCTGTCGATCGTGCGGTCCTTCGTGCAGTTGCACGGTGGTTCGGTCAGCATCGAATCAGCGATCGGTCAGGGAACGACCCTGACCTGTACCTTCCCGATGCAGCCAACCGCGGAACGAATTGCGGCGGCGTAGATCAGGCGGCCGAAACGTGCAAAGCGTGTTCTGGCATATCTCGATCTGACGGATTTCAGCTTAGTGAACATGGCGGCGACGACTCTATCCCGCGAAACGAGCTTCACGATCGTGCTCGACAACGAGCAGGCGACCCACCGCTTTGCCGCAGAAGTCGCCAATGCACTCGAACCCGGCAACATGGTCACGCTGTCCGGGGATCTCGGCGCCGGCAAAACCACCTTCGCTCGTGCGCTGATCCGTTTCCTCGCGGACGATGCGGCGATTCCGGTGCCGAGCCCGACCTTCACGCTGATGCAGAATTACGAGCTGCCGCGCTTTCCGCTCGTGCATGCCGATCTCTACCGGCTCTCCAGCCCGGACGAACTGCCGGAACTGGGCCTCGACGATCTCGGCGAGGGTTCGGTCGTGCTGATGGAATGGCCGGACCGTGCCGGCGACTGGCTCCCTGAGGACCGGATCGATATCGCTTTCACGCTTGCGCCATCGCGCTCAATCGAACACCGCGATGTGCGTGTGAGCGGACATGGCGCACTCAGTCAGCGCGTCGAGCGGATGGCCTCGCTGCGCGGCTTTCTGCAGGATGCGGCGCTGACGCTGGCCGAACGCAAGCGAATGCAGGGCGATGCATCAACGCGAGTCTACGAGCGCATCCGCTATAACGGCAACTCCGCAATCCTGATGAACGCGCCGCGGCGGACCGACGGTCCTCCGGTGCGCGGCGGCAAGCCCTACAGCGCGATCGCGCATCTGGCCGAAGACATCATTCCCTTTGTCGCGATGGCGGATGGATTGCGGGCGCAGGGTTTCTCGGCGCCGGAAATCTATGCCGCCGATCTGAAGTACGGTTTCGTCCTGCTCGAAGACTTCGGTTCCGAAACTTTTGTCGCCGGCCAGCCGCCCGCACCGATTGAGGAGCGCTATGCGGAGGCTGTCGATCTTCTGGCAACGCTGCATGCCAAGTCCTTGCCGACGACCCTGCCGGTGCGGGGCGGAACGTCGTACGATATTCCCCGTTACGATCTGGATGCGTTCCTGATTGAAGCCGAACTGCTGCTCGACTGGTATATCCCGCATCGTGGACTTGCCGTCGATGACGCCGCACGCAACGAATTCGGAAAGCTCTGGAACGAAGCGCTCCAGGCTGCACTGAACGGCCCGCAGACCTGGGTCCTGCGTGACTTTCATTCGCCCAACCTGATCTGGCTCCCGAACCGGCAAGGGATATCCCGTGTCGGACTTCTCGACTTTCAGGACGCCCTGATCGGATCGCCGGCCTATGACGTCGCTTCCTTGCTGCAGGATGCCCGCGTCGATGTACCGGATGCGCTCGAAGGCGAATTGCTTGCGCGCTACATCCGCAAACGCACCGAGCAAGGCGCGATTTTTGATGCTGACATTTTCACCGCACTTTACGCGGTGATGGTGGCGCAGCGATCCACAAAAATTCTCGGTATCTTCGCCCGTCTCGATAAGCGCGACGGTAAACCGCAATATCTCCGTCACATGCCGCGCATATGGCGCTATCTGCAAGGCGCCCTCACCCATCCGGCGCTCGCCGGTCTGGCGCGCTGGTACAAAAGCCACGTCCCCGCATACGACGGACCGTGATACAGGCTCTCATCTCGGGGATTCATATGGCGCATTCGTTTCCGCAAAAGGCAATGGTCCTGGCCGCAGGCAAGGGCGAGCGCATGCGTCCGATCACCGCGACCATACCAAAGCCGCTGGTACAGGTGGCAGGGCGGCCGCTGCTGGATCATGTCCTCGACAAAATCGCTCAAGCGGGTGTGCAAACCGCGGTTGTCAATGTGCATTACCTTGCCGATCAGATCGAACGTCACCTCGCTGATCGCACATCACCGCGCATCGTAATTTCCGACGAACGCAATCAGTTGCTGGAAACCGGCGGCGGCGTGGTGAAGGCGCTGCCGTTGCTGGGCGACGCACCTTTCGTTCTGGTCAATTCCGACAGCATCTGGCTGGACGGTACGCAGAACAATTTGAAGCACCTGATCGAAACATTCGACCCCGAACGGATGGATGCGTTGCTGCTGCTGGCCGCGTCGGCCACCAGCATCGGCTATGCGGGCCGCGGCGATTTCACCATGGCGCCGGACGGGCGGTTACAGCCGCGTACCGAGCGCGACGTCGCTCCCTTCGTGTACGCCGGAGCCTCGGTGTTCTCGCCACGCCTGTTCGAGGGAGCGCCACAAGGGCCATTTTCGCTGAACCGGCTGTTCGTGAAAGCCAGCGAATCCGGCCGGCTGTTCGGTCTGCGGCTCGATGGGCTGTGGATGCATGTGGGAACGCCCGACGCGATTGCGCTGGCGGAAAACGCAATTCTGCAAAGCGCGGCGTAAAGATCATCATCATTCCGAGTTCGCTCGCGGAGACTGTCATCGGGCCGCGCTGCGTTATACGCGGACCCGATAGCGAGCGCCCCGGAATGACTGATGAATGCTCGCATTCACGCGCCGGATTGCGGTATGATTTCGGCTATCCATGACCGCGCGCACACCCCGCCTCTTCAACATTCCGCCCTCCGCGCCTTTTCTGACCACGCTGATCACGGCGTTGGTCGAAGGGCGTCTCGTGGACGGGTTCCCGGCCTCGCGCGATCCGCTGGCGCTGGCGGAAGCGACCCTCTATCTGCCGACGCGGCGCGCATGCCGCCTCGCGCAGGACGTGTTCCGTCAGGTGCTCGGCACCGATGCCGCGATCCTGCCGCGGATCGTGCCGGTCGGCGATATCGACGAAGACGAGATCGTATTTGCCGACATGGCTGCGGGCGCGCTGGCGCAGGAGGCGCTGGCCTTGCCGCGCGCGATGGACAATTTCGAGCGCAAAGGCTGGCTGACGCAACTCATTCTCGCCTGGGCCAAATCGCGCGCGGTGAAGGCTGAGGACAATGCGTCGCTGATCGCCAATTCGCCGTCCGCGGCCTTCTCCATGGCCGGCGAACTGGCGCGCTTGCAGGACGATATGATCACGCGCGAAGTGCCGTGGTCAAAGCTCGACACACTCGTGCCGCGCGAGATGGATCGCTACTTCGAGGCAACGCTGGAATTCCTGAAGATCGCGCGCGATCTGTGGCCCAATCTTCTGAACGAGCGGCAGTTGATCGATATCGCCGCGCGGCGCGACAAGCTGATCGATGCTGAAACCGCGCGGCTGCAGCGCCCGGGCGGCGGACCGGTGATCGCCGCGGGATCCACCGCATCGATGCCCTCGACCGCGAAGCTGCTCGCCGCCATCGCGCATCTGCCGAATGGGGCGGTGGTGCTGCCGGGGCTCGACACCGATCTCGATGCGCGCGCCTTCGACATGATCGCCGGCAACGAGGATCACGCATCGGCCCCAAGCCATCCGCAATATGCGATGCAGGCGTTCCTGCGGCGTTTGCAGGTCCCCCGCGACGCCGTGATCGAACTCGCACCGCGCGCAGCATGTGGACGCGAAGCGATTGCGTCGGAAGCGATGCGCCCGGCCGAAGCAACCGAAAGCTGGCAGGCGCGATTGAAAGACCCGTCCTTCGAAGCGCAAAAGAAAGCTGCGCTCGCCGGCCTGACGCTGCTCGAAGCCGCCAATCCGGAGGAAGAGGCTCTCGCCATCGCATTGGTGCTGCGCGAAGCGATGAGCGACGGCACGCCGCAGAGCGAGCAGCGCACCGCCGCCCTGATCACGCCGGACCGCACGCTGGCGCAACGCGTGCTCGCGGCGCTGGCGCGCTGGAATGTGCCGGTCGACGATTCCGGCGGCGATGCGCTGGCTGACACGCAGGCCGGATTGTTCGCGCGTCTTGCCGCGGAAGCCGCCTTGCGCGGTTGCGAGCCGGTGACGTTGCTGGCGCTGCTGAAGCATCCGCTCTGCCGGCTGAACAGCGATGAGTTCTCGCATCTGCGTGCGGTGTCTGCGCTGGAGCGCGCGATCCTGCGCGGGCCGCGTCCGCGCCCCGGCGCCGACGGCCTCGCGCACGCGCTGCAAACGCTGCGCGCCAAACAACAGGAATTGCATCGGAGCGATCCGCGCGCATCGATATCGGCAAG
Organism: Pseudomonadota bacterium; assembly: GCA_023423415.1. Lineage (GTDB taxonomy): Bacteria > Pseudomonadota > Alphaproteobacteria > Rhizobiales > Xanthobacteraceae > Pseudorhodoplanes. Next base: position 8,320 of record JAFAFP010000145.1, read on the forward strand.
CGAACTCGATCAGGCCGATACATTGATCGCAGCTTTGAAGGCGGCGCTGGAGCCGCTGGCGTCGCTGACCAAGCCGACACCGCTGTTTGAATTCGCAACCCGTCATCACGCAGCCCTTGCCGCGTTGTCGGCGACAGCCTCTGGCCCTGCTGCGTTTGCCGATCGCGATGGCGAGGCACTGGAACGCGCGCTGCAAACTGTTGCGGCGAGCGGCGCCGCGGCGCAATTCCCCGTTTCATCTTTCGACTATCCGGACCTGTTCCACGCCATCGCCTCGGAGCAGATCGTACGGCGCCCCGGTGCGCCGAATGCACGCGTGCGCATCTACGGTCCGCTGGAAGCGCGTCTGCAGCAAGCCGACCGCGTCGTGCTCTCCGGCCTGGTCGAAGGCATATGGCCGCCCGAGCCGCGTAACGATCCATGGCTGAACCGGCCGATGCGGCAGGAGCTGGGCCTCGATCTGCCGGAACGGCGCATCGGTTTGTCGGCGCACGACTTCGCACAGGCGCTCGGCGCGAAGGATGTGTTTCTCACCTATGCGACGAAGCGCGAAGGCGCGCCGTCCGTCATATCGCGGTTCGTGCAGCGGCTCTCGGCCGTGTCCGGTCCCGATGACTGGGCAGCGGTGAAAGCGCGCGGCGAAAAATATCTCGACTGGTCGCGTTCGCTAGACCGGCCCGCTGCGATCACACCCGCAAAACGACCGGCACCGACGCCGCCGCGCGAGGCAAGGCCGAAGCGCCTGTCGGTGACCGAGATCGAGCATTGGCTGCGCGATCCCTATACGATCTATGCCAAGCATATCCTGAAGCTCAGGCCGCTCGATGCCGTCGATACCCCGCCCGGCGCACGCGACCGCGGCACGGTGATCCATAAGGCGATCGGCGATTTCACCGAGAAGTTTGCGGCAGGCCTTCCGGCCGATCCCTACGGCGAACTGATCGCGCTCGGCCGCGAATCCTTTGCGCCGCTGAACGATTATCCTGAAGCGCAGGCTTTCTGGTGGCCGCGTTTCGAGCGCATCGCCCGCTGGTTCGTCGAATGGGAGATCGAGCGCCGCGCGCAGGTTCAATCGGTCTTTGCCGAGATCGACGGCAGGCTTCAGGTGACGCCCGACTTCCTGCTCAGCGGACGCGCCGATCGTATCGATGTCATGAACGACGGCACGCTCGCCGTGCTCGATTACAAGACCGGCACACCGCCATCGAGCAAACAGGTGCGCGCCAATCTCGCGCCGCAACTCACCCTGCAGGCAGCGATGCTGCGCAAGGGCGGCTTCGAAAAGGTCGGCGCGACGCACGGCCTGCCGGTCTCCGAACTGCTGTATCTGCGTCTGCATGGCGGCAATCCGGGCGGCGATCCTCACCCCCGAACATTCGAAGATTCCACCATCGATCAGGAAGCCGACAAGGCGCTGGCGCAACTCGCAGAACTGGCGACACGTTTTGCTTCGGACGATGAGCCTTACCGCTCGTTCTCGCGGCCGATGTGGGTCGGCCGCAGTTACGGGCCTTACGATCATCTCGCGCGCGTGAAGGAGTGGTCGGCGACCGGCGGCGCCGGCGACGAGGGCGACGCATGAAACAGCGGCCCGAAATTCCGTCCTCCGTCATCGAGAGCCAGCACCAGGCTTCCGATCCCGGCGTGTCCGCCTGGGCATCGGCCAATGCCGGCTCCGGCAAGACGCATGTGCTCACGCAGCGCGTGATCAAGCTGCTGTTGCGCGGCGAAGACCCGGCGAAGATTCTCTGCATCACCTTCACCAAGGCCGCTGCGGCGACGATGGCGACGCGCGTGTTCAACACGCTTGCCGCCTGGACTGCACTGGACGATACGGCGCTCGATGCGGCCATCATCAATATCGGCGCGGTGCCGGATGAGTTGACGCGCAAGCGTGCACGTCAGCTCTTCGCGCTGGCCCTGGAAACGCCGGGCGGGCTGAAGGTGCAGACCATCCACGCCTTCTGCACGCGGCTGCTGCACCAGTTTCCGTTCGAGGCCGGCGTCGGCGCCGGCTTCGAGGTGATGGACGACGCGACGCAAACGCAGCTGCTGGAAAAGCTCAGCCTCGCCGTGATGCTAGAGGGTGCGGCGAAGCCGGACACGCCGATCGGCCGCGCACTTGCCTCGGCCATTGCGGCGTCCGCCGACCAGACTTTCCGCGACCTCATTCGCGAAGCTGTCGGCCGCCGCGACAAACTCACGGAATGGGTAGCGCGCACCGGCTCGGCCGACAATGCGATTGCCGAACTCTCGCATGCGCTCGATATTCGCGACGACGAGAGTGCGAGCGACATCGACAACCAGATCCTGCAAGCCTCGGGCATCGCGCCCAGCGAATGGCCGGACCTGCAGGCCGTCCTCGCCACCGGCAGCAAGACCGATCAGGGCCAGGCCGATAAATTCCGTATCGCCGCGCTGGCCGAGGGCCGCGAGAAACTCGTCAGCTATCTGTCGATCTTCTGCACCGACAAGATGCAGCCGCGTAAAAGCCTTGCCACCAAGGCGATCCGCGAACGGCATCCCGAATGGGTGCAACGACTGGAAGACGAACAAGGCCGCATCTGCGCTCTGCTGGAAAAGCGTCGCGCGGCCGAATGCCGCGACCGCACGCGTGCCTTGCTGACCGTCGCCGATGAAGTGATCCGCCGTTATCGCCGCGAGAAGATGCGGCGCGGCCTGCTCGATTATGACGACCTGATCGAGCGCACGCTGATGCTGTTCAGGCACACATCGGCGGCCTGGGTGCTCTACAAGCTCGATCTCGGCATCAACCACCTCCTGCTCGACGAAGCGCAGGACACAAGCCCGAAGCAATGGGAAATCGTTGCAACCCTGGCATCGGAGTTCACCGCCGGCGCCGGTGCCCGCAGCATCAAACGCACGCTGTTCGCCGTCGGCGACGACAAGCAGTCGATCTACTCCTTCCAGGGCGCCGCGCCGGAGAAATTCGGCGTCATGCGCGACGATTTCCGCAAGGCCTTCGTTGGCGCGGAATTGCAATGGCGTGACGTGAAGCTGCTGACCTCGTTCCGCTCCGGCGGCATCGTGCTCGATGCGGTCGATACCGTCTTCAGCCGCGAGATCGCCTATCGCGGGCTGTCGTCTTCGCCGGAGAAGACGGTGCATCAGGCATTGCCGAGCGCCCTGCCCGGCAGCGTCGAGATCTGGCCGCTCACCGTCGCCGACGACAAGCGCGAGATCATCGGCTGGGATGCGCCCTTCGATACCGCGCTCGAAACAAGCCCGCAGGTGCAACTGGCGCGCCGGATCGCGCGCCATATCGCGGTGTGGCGCAGCCAGGGCGGCAAGCCGGGCGATGTGCTGATCCTCGTGCGCCAGCGCGGCGCTTTGTTCGAAGCGATCATCCGTGCATTGAAGGCCGCCGACATTCCCGTCGCCGGTGCCGACCGCATGGTGCTGACCGAGCAGATGGCGGTGATGGATCTGATCGCGCTGGCCGACGCTCTGCTGCTGCCGGAAGACGATCTCGCGCTGGCTTCGGTCCTGAAAAGCCCGCTGTTCGGCCTCGACGACGATGCGCTGTTCGAGATCGCCTATGGCCGCGGCAGGCAATCGCTGCGTGCGGCGTTATCGGCAAAAGCCGGTCCGATGGCATCTGTTGCCGACACGCTCGATCAGCTGACACAGGCGGCGTTGCGCGAAAGCCCGTTCAATTTCTATGCGCGTGTGCTCGGCTCCGGCGAAGGCCGCAAAAAGTTCCTGGCGCGGCTCGGCCCGGAAGCGAACGACGCCATCGACGAGTTCCTCAATCTCGCGCTCGCATACGAGAAGCGCGAAACGCCGTCACTGCAGGGCTTCGTCGCGTGGTTGCGCGCGGCCAGCGCCGAAGTGAAGCGCGACATGGAGATGGCGCGCGACGAAGTGCGGGTGATGACCGTACACGGCGCGAAGGGCCTCGAAGCGCACACCGTTATTCTCGCCGATACGACCTCACGTCCGGAAGGCAGCCATCCGCCGCGCCTGATCGATGTGCCGTTGCAGGGTGGCGACGGCTTTGTCTGGGCGGCGGCGAAGGACACCGACCCACCGCTGGTCGGCCAGGCGCGCGAAGCGGCCCTGCGCATCCAGGCCGACGAATATCGCCGCCTGCTCTATGTGGCGATGACACGCGCGGAGCAGCGGCTGGTCATCTGCGGCACGTCTGGTCCGCTCAAGCAGGATGGCACGCATCCGATCCCGCAGGATTGCTGGTACCGGCTGATCGAGGACGCGCTGGTGCAGAGTGCCGATGTCGAGACCGTTGAGGTCGCAGCCGAAGATGGGGAAGGTATCGTCTGGCGCTACCGGAAATCGCTGCCGCATATCGCTGCGGCGGTAGAAGCTAAGAACACCAAGACCGAAGCCGACGAGCCGTCCTGGCTGCACGAGAACGTCGCGCCCGATCCGATCCGTGCGCTGGCGATCACCCCGTCGGACGCCGACGAGATCGACATACGCGGCAAGAGCGCAACGCTGGAACGTAAGCAGGCGCTGCTGCGCGGACGGCTGATGCACCGGCTGATCCAGTCGCTGCCGGACCTGCCGCCGGCCGTGCGCGCCGATGCGGCACGGGAGTTCCTGAGACGCAATGCCGAGGACCTTCCGGCGGAAGAGTGCGAGACGATCGCCGCACAGGCGCTCGCCATTCTCGGGGACAGCCAGTTCGCACCGCTGTTTGCGCCGGGCAGCCGGGCCGAGGTGCCGCTGGTCGGAACGCTGGCCGGCGCCTCTCGCCCGCTGATCGTCAATGGCCAGATCGACCGCCTGGTGGTCACTTCCGAGGGAGTGCTGATCGCCGACTACAAGACCAACCGGCCGGCTCCGACCGCACTGGATGCCGTCCCGCGGCCCTACAAGCGCCAGCTGGCGCTTTACCGTGCCCTGCTGCAGCGGATTTATCCCGGCCGCACGGTCCGCGCCGCCCTGGTCTGGACCGAGGTGCCAAATCTGATGGAAATCCCGCCAGCTACCCTCGATGCAGAGCTTGCAACCCTCATCGGTGCATGATCCAGCGAAGTGGGAACCGGTTCGCCGAAGGGATCATGCACCTTGTCAATAGCTTGGGCGCGTGATCGGACGCAAAACCGGTACCCACTTTTGCTGATCACGCGCCGCTGAGGCAGGCTTGACCCCAAAGGAGGGCATTCTTAGGTTCGCCTACTAAGCAATAAGGCAATTCTGCGATTCGAGAGGTATGCAATGGCCGTTGGAAAGGTATCGGACGCGACATTCGAGAGCGAAGTCTTGAAAGCCAGCGGTCCTGTGGTCGTCGATTTCTGGGCGGAATGGTGCGGTCCGTGCAAGATGATCGCGCCGGCACTGGATGAGATCCAGAGCGCGATGGGCGAGAAGGTCAAGATCGTGAAGCTCAACGTCGACGAAAATCCCGGCGTTGCGTCGAAATACGGCATCATGTCGATCCCGACGTTGATGATTTTCAAGGATGGCGAGCTCGCCTCGCGCCAGGTTGGCGCGCAACCAAAGGCAAAGCTCGAACAGTGGATCAGCGCTGCCGTCTGATCGGACGCAGATTGTTTTTCCAAACAGCCGGCCGGAAGGCCGGCTGTTTGCGTTTAGGGCAGCCGGAACCGACAGCTATTCCACCTTGATATTGAGCGACTTGATGATCTCGCCCCAGCGCTTGGTCTCAGCGGCAGTGAAATCGGCCAGTTGCTGCGGCGTCGATGGACGCACTTCGAAGCCCAGCGCCTCGAACTTGTCCTTGAACACCGGTGACGAGACGATCTTCACCAGTTCCTTGTTGAGGCGATCGATAACCGGTTGCGGCGTGCCGGCATTGGTGTAAAGCGCGCTCCAGATCGAGCTGACGAGACCGGGATAGCCGAGTTCGGCCGTCGTCGGCACATCCGGCGCCTGCTTCAGGCGCGTCTCGCTCATCGCCGCGACAGCGCGTAGCTTGCCGGCCTGCAGGAAGGTCAGCACGTCGGAGATCGATGGAAACATCACATCGAGCTGACCTGCCAGCATGTCGTTCAACGCCGGGCCTTGGCCACGATAGGGCACGTGGATCATCTGTGTACCGGTCGCGCGCTTGAACAACTCACCGCCGAGATGCGTCGGCGAGCCGGTGCCGGATGAACCGAAATTGGCCTTGTCGCCGGCCGCTTTCAATTGCGCAACGATGTCCTTGAACGAAGCATCCTTGAACTTCAGGCCTGGAACGATGACCTGCGGATAGACGGTCACGAGCGTCAGCGGTGCAAAATCCTTCACCGGGTCGTAGGGCAGCTTCGGATAAAGCGATATGTTGCTGGCATGCGTGCCGGTCGTCGCCATGAACAATGTGTAGCCGTCGGGCTGCGAACGCGCCGCTTCCGCCGCGCCGATATTGCCGCCAGCGCCGGGCTTGTTTTCAACGACGACGGGCTGCCCCAGCGCCTTGGACAATTCGTCGGCGATCACCCGTGTCTGGGTATCGGCGCTCCCACCCGCCGGAAACGGCACGACAATGCGCAGATTGCGGGCCGGCCAGTCCTGCTGAGCGAAGGCAGCGGCCGGCGCTGCCGTCACCAGGAACGCGGTAATCAATGCACGAACGAATCTCATGAATGGGCTCCCAGAAAGAAATCAATGGCGAGTGCGTTGAACAAATCGGGCTCTGTGCGCGACAGCGCGTGCCCGCCACGCTTTTCGAAATGCGCGCGCGCATTCGGGATGCGCGCAGCAAAGTCCTCGGAGAAATAGCGTGGCGTGATGATGTCATCGTCCGCGCAGACGATCATCGTCGGGATGGAGATGCGGCTCAACTCCTCCCGCCGGTCAAAAGCCAGAATGGCGTCGAGCCGGCTCGCCTGCACCTCCGGTTCGCCGATCTGGCTCGCGGCTGCGATCTCCGCCTCTTTCAGAGCCTCGTGGTTGGCGTTGATCCAGTAAGGCGGATACAGCAGCAGCGATGTGTATTTCGCATAGCCTTCCGTGCCGAGACCGGCATGAATCTGCCGCCGCAGATCGAACAGGCGATGCCGGTAATAATCGCCATGTGTCGTGCTGGCATAGATCATCAGTGAGCGCAGGCGTCCGGGATAATCCAGCGCCGTCGCGGCACCGATCGCACCACCGGTCGAGTGACCGAGATAATGTGCGGACTCCAACCCGGCTGCATCCATGATGGCGATGAGATCGGCCGACATTTGTTCGACCGATGCCACTTTGGTCTTGCTGGATTTGCCAGTGCCGCGCTGATCGAACAGATAGAGCGTGAAATGCTGTTCGAGCGCCTTGCGGTTTGGCTGCCAGTAGCCCATCACCCCGCCGAGGCCGGCCGCAAGAATCAACGGCGGGCCTTTTCCTGACGACTCCCAATAAAGATCGGCGCCGTCACGTTGTGCAATCGGCATTCTCAGCGTCCGACATGCGCAGTGGAGGAAATCTCGACCAGGAATTCCGGCCGCACCAGATCAGCGCGGATGCAGTAGCGCGCCGGCGGCTCACTCGGGAAATACTCACGATAGACTTCGTTCATCGCGGCGTAATCGGTGAGATCTTTCAGGAAGATCGCGTTGAAGGTGATGTCCGCCATGGTGCCGCCTGCGGTCTCGACCACCGACTTGATCGCATCAAGCACGGCGCGTGTCTGCACCTTCACATCGCCGACGCCAACAGTCTTGCCATCCTTGTCCATCGCCAGCATGCCGGAAACATAGACAACGCCATTGGCCTTGGTGCCGGGCGAGTAAGGCGCAAGCGGCGGCGGCGACCCGGCGGGGATAATCACTTCTTTCGACATCATGCTCTCCAGGGACAGAAACGCTTGCAAATTCGATGCCGCAAGATGTGTCAGGTGGGCGGCGTGTTGTTTCGGGCCAGCACATCGCCGGCCAGATAAAGCGAGCCACCGATCAGGATACGCGGCGGCGCATCGAATGGCAGGGCCTTGATCGCTGTCAGCGCGGCTTCGACATCGCTCGCGCTTTCGGACGGGATACCGATCTTGTTTGCCGTCTCGGCGATTTGCTGTGGCGGAAGACTGCGCTCCGCATGCGGAACGGGTATGGCAAAGAGCCGCAAGGCCAGTCCGCTGAAATGGCGAAGATAGCCTTCGAAATCCTTCGTGCCGAGCATGCCGACAATCATCACCAGCGGCTTGGGGGCACGTTCCTCAAGATCCGCTAGCGACGTTGCAACAGCGCGGCCGCCATCCGGATTATGACCGCCATCAAGCCAGATCTCGCTGCCGTCCGGTGAGAGCGAGACGAGATGGCCCTGTGTCAGGCGCTGCATGCGCGCAGGCCATTCCGCCTTCAGCAATCCCGTCTCGTAAGCCTGCACAGGAATTTTCAGTCCGGACGCCCGCAGCGCCGCAACAGCAACCCCGGCATTCACAAACTGATGGCGGCCGGGCAGCTTCGGACCGGGCAGATCGAGCAGGCCATTGTCGTCCTGATAGACCAGCCGGCGATGTTCCTCGCTCGCATTCCAGTGCTCGCCCGCAACCAAAAGCGGCGCGCGCACACGCTGCGCGGCACGTTCCATGATCGACAAGGCTTCCGGGATTTGCGGACCGATTACCGCGCGAACACCACGCTTGATGATGCCGGCTTTCTCGGTCGCGACACTTTCGATCGAATCTCCGAGATAATCCGTATGGTCGAGCGAGACCGGAGTGATGACGCTCAGCAAGGGTGCGTCGACAACGTTGGTCGCATCGAGCCGGCCGCCAAGGCCGACTTCCAGCAGCAGCACATCAGCCGGATGGCGCGAGAACAAAAGCATCCCGGCCGCCGTCGTGATCTCAAACACGGTGATCGGCTCACCGGCATTCACCATCTCACATTCTTCGAGCGTTGCCCGCAGTTCATCCTCATCGACCAGCTTGCCGCCGCCTTCCGCGCCGAGCCGGAAGCGTTCATTGAACCGCACGAGATGCGGCGAGGTATAAACGTGCACATGCTGGCCCGCAGCCTCAAGGATCCCGCGCATGAACGCAATGGTCGAACCTTTGCCATTCGTTCCAGCCACATGGATGACCGGCGGCAACTTTCGCTCGGGATGATCAAGGCGCGCGAGCAGACGCCACATACGATCGAGCGAGAGATCGATCAACCGGGGATGCAGCGCGAGCAGACGGGTGAGTGTGTCGTCGAGAGCGGTCATGAACAATGACTATCACGATCCGCGCGTCCCCGCGAAGGTGATGAGCGGTGACGCACGAGTTTCAGCGCGTGATGATGATTGCTGTCGAATTCAATAATTCAAATTCAAGTTGGAAGCGCCATGTTTACGGCTGCCGGCAGTGACACACGCGCCACGTCGGGCGTGGCCTTGGTCAGCAAGCGGCAGATGCGGGCCAGCGTCGCACGCAATTCATGACGGTGCACAACCATATCGACCATCCCGTGCTCCTTCAGATATTCCGCTCGCTGGAAGCCGGTAGGCAATTTCTCGCGAATCGTCTGTTCAATCACACGTGGGCCGGCAAAGCCGATCAGCGCGCCAGGCTCGGCGATATGCACGTCGCCCAACATGGCGTAGGACGCGGTGACACCGCCTGTCGTCGGATTGGTCAAGACAACGATGTAGGGCTTTTTCGCCTCGCGCAGCATTTCGACCGCGACAGTCGTGCGGGGCATTTGCATCAGCGACAGAATACCTTCCTGCATCCGCGCACCGCCTGAGGCCGCGAACAGGATGAAGGGCGTGCCACGCTCCACAGCCGTCTCAAGCCCCTTCACCACCGCCTCACCCGCCGCCATTCCCAGCGAGCCGCCCATGAAATCGAAATCCTGCACACCGATGACCACCGGAGTGCTCTCCAGCCGGCCGAAGCCGAGCTTGATCGCGTCGTTCATCCCGGTCTTGGTGCGGGCGTCCTTCAGGCGGTCGGCATACTTGCGCTGATCACGGAATTTCAGAGGATCGACCGGCGCTTCCGGCACGCCGATGTCGAGCCAGGTCTCGCCGTCGAACATCGACCTGAGGCGCGCCGTGGCGCCCATTCGCATGTGATAGTTCGAACCGGGGATGACGAATTGGTTGGCTTCCACATCCTTAAAGAAGACGAGCTGACCGGTCTCCGGACATTTGATCCAGAGATTCTCCGGTGTCTCACGCCGGTTGAGAAACGACCGGATCTTTGGACGGACGACGTTGGATATCCAGTTCATACGCTCACTTCGCCATACACACGATGCCCGGCCCGCCGGGCGCTCTTTCAGGCGTCCATCTATCCTTCTTTGGCCGGCTTTGCCCGAACTTTCGCACAAAAGGTAATATTGCACTAATTCCTACCCCGAAGGGCCGCGTCTGACCGCGAGAAAAATCCTGATCGGCCGGTCTCAGCCTGCAACCAACGCGGCTGCCGCACGTTCGAGAGGTTAGCTCCCATCAAAATTGGAGAAACTGTGATGTTCCGTAAGGCGCGCCAGGCGTTGCTCGGCTCGGGCCTGATCTCCCTTCTGTTTCTGGGATTTCTGTGCCTGAACCCCTCAGCAGACGCCCAGGCGACAGAACCTCCCTCGGCGGGCGCTCCGGCACCCGCGGAAAACGTCGGGGGCACGGACCAGCCAGAAATTACCAATTCGCTTGATGTGATACCGGATGACAGCTCCCAGTCCGCGCAGGTTCTTGAAGGTGGGGAAGCCGGCAGCATCCTCGGCAAAGAGGTCCGCAGCAACACCAATGAAAAACTTGGGCGCATCGTCGATGTGATCGTGGATCGCAAAGGCACGACACGGGCTGCTGTCATCGATTTCGGCGGATTCCTTGGCGTCGGCAGCAGAAAGATCGCCGTTGCCTGGAGCATTCTGATGTTTTCCGGAACCGCTGGCGGTGAAGACCGCATCACTGTGCAAACCACACGTGACCGCCTGAATGCGGCACCGGAATTCAAGGAGGGCAAGCCGATCACCGTGCTTGGCGCGAACGACAACAAGACCAAAGTCACGCTAAAGGCGCCGGAGTGGTGAACTGTCGGCGGTAACCGACGAGCGAAGAAACAGGGTCCGCGACAAATCCCCGGCGGAAGCGTTTTCACGTTCCGCTGAGACGCCACCGGGATATGCACCCGGTGACGACCGGTTACAGCCGTCGCGAAAAAGCCTGCGGGGGCTGGACTGGTTTATTTTCTGCGTTGCGGACGTGCAGACCGGCTTTGGTCCGTTTGTGGCCGTCTATCTGACAAGCCAGAAATGGACCCAGATCGACATCGGCCTCATTCTCACAATTGGTGGCCTTGTCGCGCTGTTCGGACAAATTCCGGGCGGCATGCTGGTCGATCGCGCCCGCTCGGAGCGCCTGGTTGCCGGCCTCTCGATTATCGCGATTGCAACAAGCGCAATCGTCTACGCTTCATTTCCGATTTTCGCAGCAATCCTGGTTGCGGCCGTCGTGCACGCCATGGCGAGCTGCGTTCTTGGTCCGTGCATCGCTGCGATCAGCCTTGGACTGGTCGGCCATTCCAGGATTGCCGAGCGGCTCGGGCGCAACGCGCGCTTTGCATCCGTTGGCAATGGTCTTGCCGCTGCAACGATGGGCACGGTCGGCTATTTCTTTTCTCCGCAAGCCGTCTTCGTTGTCACCGCTCTCCTTGCGGTGCCCACACTTGTTGCGCTTGGTCAGATCTCTCCGACCGAAATCATACCGGAACGCGCGCACGGCGGCACCGACGCCACACCGGACAAACCCGGCATCTCCTTCCGGCAATTGCTTCACCATCGCGCGCTGTTCGCGCTCGGCGCCTGCCTCATTCTGTTTCATTTCGCGAACGCCGCACTGCTACCGCTGATGGGGACGGTCGTCACCACGCGATCCAGCGAATGGGCCACCGTACTGATCGGCGCCTGCATTGTCGTACCGCAGATTGTTGTCGCAACGATCGCGCCTTCGGTCGGTGCGCGCTCTCAAAACTGGGGCCGTCGTATTTTACTGCTGATCGGCTTCGGTGCATTGCCAATACGTGCGTTTTTGTTTGCAAGTGTGAGCGATCCCTTTCTTTTGGTTGCTTTGCAAATTCTGGATGGCCTCACAGCGGCCATTATCGGCGTTATCGTTCCGTTAATCGTTGCAGATCTCACGCGCGGCTCCGGCCGCTTCAACACGGGCCTCGGAATGATAGGAACAATGTCAGGCATTGGCGCATCGCTCAGTCCAACGTTTGCAGGACTGCTTGCCGATCATTTCGGCAACACGATTGCATTTCTCGGATTGGGCGTGGCCGGTGTCATCGCACTGCTTGCCGTTTGGCTGCTCATTCCCGAAACGCGCCGTGAAAACTTGAACTAAAAACGTTCCGACAGATCGGAACTTTCCCCCTGCCTTCGTCGTCCTCATAGCGACCTTGTCCGGTCTGCGCGGGCGTAAGCGGCATTGCTCTCTTCGTAAGCGGCCGCCCCTTTAGTCGAACACAGGACAATCCATGACAGGCGCCAATCGCTACGCGAACAGCCCGTTCCTTTTTATGATGCATTATGTCCGTAGCCGCCCGATCGCTCATCTCGTGATCCTGAGCGCGGTACTGGCGGCGGTGGCCTGTTCCGTACTGACGCAATACGGCGTGAAAATTCTTGTCGACGTATTGTCGATGACACCGGCTACGGCACCCGTCTGGACCGCTTTGGCAATTCTTGTTGCGCTGATCGCTGCCGATAATCTTCTATGGCGTCTCGCCGGCTTCGTTGCCAGCTTCACCTTCGTGGGCGTTACCGGCGATCTGCGCCGCGATCTTTTTCGCCATGTCACCGGACATTCCCTGACATTCTTCGCCGATCGCTTGCCCGGAACGCTCAGCAGCCGGATCACAGCCATATCGAATGCGGTATTCGCAATCGGCAACATGTCGGTCTGGAATTTGATACCGCCGTGCGCGGCGACCTTTATCGCCATTGCACTTCTGTCGACGGTAAGCATGCCGATGGCGGCCGCACTCTTCGTTGTTGCCGGCATCATGGTATTTGCCATGTTCTGGTTCGCAGCCGCCGGCAAAGACCTGCATCACGATTTTGCCGACAAGGCTGCCGCCACCGACGGCGAAATGGTTGACGTCATCAGCAATATGCCTCTGGTCAATGCTTTTGGCGGACATCGCAGAGAACATCGCAGGTTCGAATCGATCATCGAATCTGAAATGACGGCGCGGCGCGGCAGCCTGCTCTACCTCGAGAAGCTCAGGCTGATGCACGCCGTGGTGACAATCGTATTGGCGGTGGGTGTGCTCGCTTGGGCGATCATGCTGTGGCAACGCGGCAACGCAACAGCCGGCGATGTCGTGCTGACCTGCACACTAGCCCTATCGATTCTTCATGCGACTCGCGATCTTGCAGTCGCCCTGGTGGATGCGACGCAACACATGGCACGCTTGTCGGAGGCCTTACCTCTCCTGCTCGTACCCCACGATCTTAAGGATCATCCCGACGCCAAGCCGCTAGTGCATCGCCCGTCCAGCGTCGTGTTTGAAAACGTGTCCTTCGCCTATCCCGACGGTCGGCGCGTTTTCAACAATTTCAACCTGCTGCTGGAACCCGGCCAGCGTGTCGGGCTGATCGGACCGTCCGGCGGCGGGAAATCGACACTGTTTGCGCTTCTGCAGCGCTTCTACGATGTGCAGAAAGGCCGCATCCTGGTCGACGGACAGAACATCACCCAGGTCACACAGGAAAGCTTGCGCGAGTCCATCGCGGTCGTTCCGCAGGATGTATCGTTGTTCCGCCGCACGATCATGGAAAACATCCGCTACGGCCGTCCATCGGCCACCGATCAGATGGTCCGGGCTGCGGCGCACGATGCGCGATGCGATTTCATCGACGGTTTGCCCGATAAATTTCAAACACTCGTTGGCGACCGCGGCGTAAAGCTGTCCGGCGGACAGCGGCAACGCATCGCCATCGCCCGCGCCTTCCTGAAGGAAGCACCGCTGCTGTTGTTGGATGAAGCCACATCCGCCCTCGACAGCGATTCCGAAGAGCTGATTCACGAGGCGCTGGAAGAGTTGATGCAGGGACGAACTGTGATCGCCATCGCCCATCGGCTTTCGACACTCGACAGCTTCGATCGCATCATTGCTCTTGAAGGTGGGCAAATCGTCGAGGATGGCCCGGCCGAGCGCCTCCTGTTCAACGATGGCGTCTATTCGCGCTTTGCCAAACAGCAATTCGGTTACACGCCAAGTAACGTCGTGCCGATTGGGCGCGAGCGCTCCACCAACGCACGCCGGTCACGCCAATAAGGGGACTTATTCCGCCGCGACCCGAGAGACCGAACGCACGCCATCGGCAAGTTCGGATACGAGCGACGTGACGGCCTTGATCGTGTCGGCTGTTGCTTTGCCCTGCCCGTCGAGGCTTTTGCACAGCCGATCGATCAAAGCCGAGCCGACGACGACGGCATCGGCGCCGCCAGCAATCTCGCGCGCGTTCTGCGCAGTCTTCACCCCGAAACCGACCGCAACTGGCAGATCCGTATGCCGTTTGATGCGCTCGACGGCATCCGACACGCGCGTTGCGTTCGGTGTGGCAGAACCGGTGACGCCGGTGATCGACACGTAATAGACAAAGCCCGAAGTGTTTGCGAGCACTGCCGGCAAGCGTTTATCGTCCGTCGTTGGTGTCGCAAGACGAATAAAATTCAGACCGGCTTTGAGCGCAGGCAGGCACAACTCCGTGTCTTCTTCTGGCGGGAGATCGACAACGATCATTCCATCGACCCCAGCCTCTTTTGCATCGGTCAGGAAGCGATCAACCCCATAGATGTAGATCGGATTATAATAGCCCATCAGCACGATCGGCGTGTCGTTATCGCCTTTGCGGAATTCCCGCACGAGCTGCAGCGTCTTCTTCAATGTCTGTCCGGATTTGAGCGCGCGCAATCCCGCAGCCTGGATCGCCGGACCATCCGCCATCGGATCGGTGAAGGGCATGCCGATCTCAATCACATCCGCGCCTGCTTTCGGCAGCGCCGAGACGATGGCAAGCGAGGTGTCATAGTCTGGATCGCCGGCCATCAGAAAGGTGACGAGCCCAGCGCGGCCTTCGCCCTTGAGAGCTTCGAAGCGGCGGTCAATGCGCGTTGTCATGATCAGATTGCCGTACCGAGATGTTCAGCGACGCTGGCAAGGTCCTTGTCGCCACGACCTGAGAGATTGATCACCATCAGGTGATCCCTTGGCTTCTTTGGCGCGAGCTCCATGACCTTCGCCAGCGCATGCGCAGGTTCGAGCGCCGGAATGATGCCTTCAAGACGAGAACAGAGCTGGAAGGCTTCGAGCGCTTCCTTATCCGTCGCCGAAAGGAATGTCACGCGCCCCATATCCGCAAGCCACGCATGTTCCGGTCCGATACCGGGATAATCGAGGCCGGCCGAGATCGAATGCGCTTCCTGGATCTGTCCGTCGTCATCCATCAGGAGATAGGTGCGGTTGCCATGCAGCACGCCCGGGCGGCCGCCCGTGACGGAGGCCGCATGCTGACCTGACGGAATGCCGTGGCCTGCCGCTTCCACGCCGAAAATCTCGACATCCTTGTCGTCAAGGAAGGGATGAAACAGGCCCATCGCATTCGAGCCGCCGCCGATGCAGGCAATCAGCGAATCCGGCAGACGACCTTCCGCCTCGCGCATCTGAACGCGCGTCTCGTTGCCGATCACGCATTGGAAATCACGCACCATCATCGGATAGGGATGCGGACCCGCAACAGTGCCGATGCAATAGAAGGTATCGGTGACATTGGTGACCCAGTCACGCAACGCTTCGTTCATGGCATCCTTGAGCGTCTTCGAACCGGATTGCACCGGCACGACTTCGGCGCCCAGCATCTTCATGCGGAAAACATTCTGTTTCTGCCGCTCGACATCGACCGCACCCATATAGACAATGCACGGCAGACCGAAACGCGCGCACAACGTCGCTGTCGCCACGCCGTGCATGCCAGCG
This sequence comes from Pseudomonadota bacterium, assembly GCA_023423415.1. Taxonomy (GTDB): domain Bacteria; phylum Pseudomonadota; class Alphaproteobacteria; order Rhizobiales; family Xanthobacteraceae; genus Pseudorhodoplanes. The sequence goes on from JAFAFP010000145.1 coordinate 24,203, forward strand.
CCTGTCTCGGCGATGATGCGTGTCTTGCCCATGCGTCGCGCCAGCATGATCTGGCCGAGCACGTTGTTCACCTTATGCGCGCCGGTGTGGTTCAGTTCCTCGCGCTTGAAATAGATTTTTGCGCCGCCGAGATGTTGCGTCAGACGCTCTGCGTAATAAAGCGGGCTCGGCCGTCCGACATAGTGCGCGAGATAATAATCCATCTCCTTCTGGAAGGCCGGGTCACCTTTCGCCTCGGCATAGGCCTTTTCCAGATCGAGGATCAGCGGCATCAGCGTTTCGGCTACGAAACGGCCGCCGAAAATTCCGAAATGTCCGGTTTCGTCGGGACCGGTGCGGAATGAATTGGGCTGCTGGATGGTCATACGCCGCTCACGATGTTGCGCCGGTTGCGATCTTCGCCGACGCGTTCAGGGAACGCGCAGCACGGATGAAGGCGCGGATTTTGTCCGGATCCTTGACGCCCGGCCTGCTCTCGACACCCGACGAAACATCAACCGCCGGTGCCTTTGTCGTGGCCAGGGCCTCGGCGACATTCGCCGGATCGAGACCACCGGAAAGCATGAACGGCAGGCCGGGATCAAGTGCTTTCAGCAGCGTCCAGTCAAAGCTCCGGCCAAGACCGCCGGGCCGGGTCGCATCCTTCGGCGCACGGGCATCGAACAACAGCCAATCGGCAATGCCGGCATAGTCTGAAACGGCCAACAGATCGGCGCCGGTTTCAACCGGCAGCGCTTTCATGACGGGCAGGCCAAACCGGCGGCGCAAGGCACCCACCCGCTCGGGCGTTTCCTTCCCGTGCAGTTGCAACATGTCCGGCTTCAGCGCAGCCATGATCGCTTCATGCAAAACGTCGTCGGCATCGACTGTCAGCGCCACCGTTCGCGCGCGTTCGCGGGCGCGCGCACCAAGGTCACGGACCGTATCAAACGCGATATGCCGCGGCGACGGCGGGAAGAAGACAAATCCGACAAAATCGGCCTGCGCCTCCAGCGCAGCATCGAGCGCCTCGACCGTCTTCAGGCCACAGATTTTTACGAGCGTGGTCATTGCGGGCAGGTTCTAGCGCGCGGAGCACGACTTGTCTGCCCTTTGGAAAATAGCCTCACATCGGCTGCGATCTAGGCGGTCAATCCCTTCCAGACCAGCACGGCGGCGGCGAGATCCTCGATCGCCGTACCGACCGATTTGAACAACGTGATCTGCGAGGCCGATGTACGGCCCTTGACCTTACCCCGCGTCAGATCGAACAAGTCGCCCTTGACCGCTTTCGCATCAATGATTTTCTTCCTCATCGGCACAACGATATCGCCGGCCTCTTTCGCCGCGCCGGCACGGGTATCGACGAAGATTCGCGCACGTTTCACGGCCTGATCATCGGCCTCGCGCATTTTCGGCGTGAAACCGCCGACCAGATCGAGATGCGCTCCCTTCTTCAGCCAGGCGCCCTTGATGAGCGGTTGCGGCGACAGGGTCGCGCAGGAGACGATATCCGCCTCCTTGACCGCCTCTTCCAATGTTTCCGCGATGTCGACTTCGATGCCGGCAACCGCCATTCCGAAGCCCAGCGAAATGGCGCGAGCGCGCGTCCGATTCCAGAGCGACACGCGCTTGATCGGCCTCACGCTCGCATGCGCGCGGATGAGATGCGGCGCCAAGGCGCCCGCCCCCACCATTGCGAGATGCGAGGCGTCCTCGCGCGCGAGATAGCGGGCCGCCAGCGCCGACGCGCAGGCCGTGCGCCAGGCGGTGAGCGTTCTGCCATCGAGGAGGGCCAACGGCTCGCCGGTCTCGCCGGACATCAGCAGATACTGCCCATGGACCGACGGCCGCTGCACCTTGGCATTGTCGGGGAAGACCGTGACGATCTTGCAGCCGATAAAGCTCTCTTCGCCCACCTTCCACGCCGGCATGAGCAGTAGCGTCGCGTCAGTGCCCGGCTGCGGGATGGTGTGATGATGACGAGGCGGAACCGCGATATCGCTCTTGAAGGCGTCAGCCAGCGCATCGATCAGCGCGCGATATGTCAGAATGTTCTGAATGTCGTCGGCTGAAACGATCCGCATCGCACGATCACCGGCCCGGCGGCGAACGGTAGCCCAGCCGCGCGGCATGGCTCGAGCCAGGACCATCCAGATTATCAGTCAGCCGCGCATTCAGCGTTTCGATTTCACGGCGCAGCGCGCTCACGTCTGAGTCGCGCAGACGCGCAGCTCTCCGGTACTCGGACTGACGCAACCACGTGGCGACGCCGCCAATGATCACGCCCAAAATCACCAGGACAAAGACGAGGACGAAAAGCGGGACGGTAACGGAAGCCGCAGGCTGTGTTGAACTGAACGGATCGAAGGAAACGGTCACGATCTCCCGGTTGGCGACCGCGAACATCAGAATGATGATCGCGAGCGGCACCAGCACCAGCCAGAAGACGAGCTTTCGAACCATTTTTATCCGCCTCAAACGATCATGGCCGGGACGAGCCCGGCCACGATCATAGCATCAACCCGTAAACAGATACGTTATCACGTGTCCTTGTTCAGCCGTTCACGCATCTCCTTGCCGGTCTTGAAGAACGGCACCGATTTCTGCTCGACCGACACATGCTCGCCGGTTCGCGGGTTGCGGCCGGTACGAGCCGGCCGATGTTTTACGGAAAACGCGCCAAAGCCGCGCAATTCCACGCGGTCACCGCGGGCCATCGCCGCGGTGATTTCATTCAGGATCGCGTTGACGATATTTTCTACGTCACGCTGATAGAGATGCGGGTTCTGCCCCGCAATCTTCGTCACCAAATCCGATTTGATCATCCGCCCCGCCCGATGATGTCTTACTTGTTAGCACCCGGCCTTTTCGGAGCGCCGGGCGCGTCTCTCAATTCGTCGGTGAAGGGTGCCAAAGCGCCAGCAGACCGTCAAGATTAAGCCGTTCCGCCGCCGCAAAGGCGCCTGACTGCTCCAGGCTCCGCGCGAAGCCGTCCAGCCCAATGGCATTGAGCAGGGTCAACGCCGTCAGATGGATGAAGGAAAAGTCCGAAAAGCGCGAGCGGAGGCGATAATCCCGTACCGGCGTCTTGGGGTCGATGCCCTTTTCCTTAGCCAGCCACTCCACCGCGGTTCTCTCATCGCCAAGCTGATCGATCAGCTTCAGGTCGAGCGCCTGCCGTCCGGTAAAAACGCGGCCGTCGGCGACCTTGGCCAGCGCCTCGCCCTCGAGCTTGCGCCGGTTGCTGACGAGGTCCTTAAACCAGTTGTAGGAGTCCATGACGATCGACGCGAGGGCGGCGCGTGCCTCAGGCGAGGTAGGCTCGAAGCCGTTCGGAGCGGCCTTCAGCGGCGACGATTTCACATCCTCGACTTTGACGCCGACCGTCTTCAGAAGGTCCGTGAAGTTGGGGTATTGGATCAATACGCCGATCGACCCCACCAGCGAGGCGCTTTGCGCGATGATGTGATCGGACGCCATCGCCGCGATATATCCGCCGGAGGCGCAAAGCCCGTCGACGACGACGACCATCGGCTTCTTGGCTTTCAGCCGCCTCAGAGAATCGTAAAGCTGCTCTGCGCCCGATGTGGTTCCTCCCGGGCTGTCGATATGGACAATGACCGCCTTGGCATTTGAATTGGCAAGGCGCTCAAGCGCTTCGACGCGCTCCTGATTGCCGCGGATCAATCCTGAAATCGTGATCCGCGCAATCGCGCCGGATGTGGTGTTCGTCAGGTTACCGGAGCGCGACATCGCAACAACGGCGCCGATGGCGGCGAGTGCGACGACCACCGTCAGTACCCGCCAGAATGTCAGTTTACGCCGAAGACGGCGGCGATCCACGATCTGGTCCGCATCGAGCGGGCGAGAATCGAGCGACATGGTTTCGCTCCCATTTGATTCGAATGCGCGAAGTCTAGCGCAGCGGTGCACTAGACCTGATCAATCCTTCACGATTGGCAAAAGCCGCTTCGCAAAAGCTTGCAACGGAGCGATTTTTCTAACCACGGGCTTGGGCAAAAAAATGAACCCCCGGCGCATGCACCGGGGGTTCTGATTGTCGCAGGAGACGGTCCGATTACTCGGACTTTTCCTTGTCGCCGGCGCGCTTGAGCGCCGTGCCGAGAATGTCGCCAAGCGTCGCACCGGAATCGGACGAACCGTACTGCGCGATGGCTTCCTTCTCTTCGGCGACTTCGAGCGCCTTGATCGACACCTGCACCTTGCGCGACTTGCGGTCGAACTGGGTGACGCGGGCATCGACCTTCTGGCCGACCTGGAACCGCTCGGTCCGCTGATCGCCACGGTCGCGGGCAAGATCCGCACGACGGATGAAGGTTTCGAGGTCGGTGCCCGCGATCTTCACATCGAGGCCGCCTTCCTTCACGTCGGTGACTTCGCAGGTCACGACGTCGCCCTTCTTCATCTCGCCGGCCGTACCCTCTTCCATCGGGTCGCTGGCCAACTGCTTGACGCCAAGCGAGATGCGCTCCTTCTCGACATCAACGTCGAGAACGGTCGCCCGCACCATGTCGCCCTTCTTGTACTCGTCGATCACCTGCTCGCCCGGACGCTTCCAGTCGAGATCGGAGAGATGGACCATGCCGTCCACATCGCCGTCGAGGCCGAGGAACAGACCGAATTCGGTCTTGTTCTTGACTTCGCCTTCCACGATCGATCCGGGAGGATACTTCTCGACGAAGACTTCCCACGGATTGCGCATGGTCTGCTTGAGACCGAGCGAAATGCGGCGCTTGACCGGATCGACTTCGAGGATCTGCACTTCGACTTCCTGCGAGGTCGAGACGATCTTGCCGGGGTGCACGTTCTTCTTGGTCCACGAC
>JAFAFP010000171.1 GCA_023423415.1 Pseudomonadota bacterium
CTCTCCCCGCGTGCGGGGAGAGGGTCGGGGTGAGGGGCATTTTTGAGCATTCGAGCAAGTGGATGCACCTCCTCATCCGGTCGCCCTCGGCGACCGACCTCTCCCCGCAAGCGGGGAGAGGTAAGAGCAGAGACGGTGCCCGACATGTTTGATGTCACGCAACTCCGTTCACAATTCGAGCCGTCGGCTCGAGTCGTTCCCGAAATGCTGAAGCGACAGGCGGCGCGCTATGGCGACAAGCCGCTGTTCGTTTGCGAAGGGACGAGCTGGAGCTACGCACAGGTTGCGGATATCGCCGCGCGCAGTGGCGGCCGCTTTGCCGCGGCTGGGATCAAGAAGGGTGATCGCGTCGCAATCCTGTGCGGCAACCGGACAGAGTTCATCGATCTGTTTTTCGGCTGCGCCTGGGTCGGGGCGGTATCGGTCCCGATCAATGTCGCGGCGCGCGGGCCGCAACTGGAGCATATGCTGCGGACCAGCGGCGCCCGATTGCTGGTGCTTGAGACGGAGTGGCTGCCGGCGCTTGAGTTTGTCGATTTCTCCGGCCTGGCTGTCGAGACGATCTGGATCATCGATCCGACTGCGGACGCGCCGGCGCAGCATCAGTCGCTTCCGGTTCGCAAGCTTCCTGAGCTTACCGATCCCGTTGCCGCCGCGGATCTGAAGCCGCACGATTTCCTGACCATTCTGTTCACGTCAGGAACCACGGGACCGTCAAAGGGTGTCTGTGCGCCGCATGCGCAGTATTTCTGGTGGGGATACTACGTGGCCCGGCAGCTCGATCTGCGCGAGGGCGATGTGCTGCACACGACCCTGCCGCTATTCCACGTGAATGCGCTGGCGACGTTCTTCCAGGCGTTGCTCACCGGCTCCAGTCAGGTGGTCGAGAAGCGGCTGTCGGTGTCGAACTTCTGGCCGGCTTTGGTCAAATCCGGAGCGACGGTCACGTATGTGCTCGGCGCGATGGTGCCGATGCTGTTGTCTCGCCCGCCGAGTGAGGACGAGCGTCGTCACAAGGTCAGGTGCGCGCTCGCGCCCGGAGTGCCTGCGCCATTGCATGATGTCTTCACGGAGCGCAGCGGCATTGTTCTGCTTGACGGCTATGGCGCGACCGAAAGCAACGCCGTGATCGGCACCAATATGAACAACCGCCGGTCGGGATGGATCGGCCCGCTCGTTGAAGGCTTTCAGGCGCGTGTTGTTGACGACGAAGACAACGATGTGCCGGACAACACGCCCGGCGAATTGCTGCTGCGTGGCGACGAGCCGTTCTCGATGGCGTCGGGCTATTTCGGCATGCCCGAGAAGACCGTCGAAGCCTGGCGCAATCTCTGGCTTCATACCGGCGACCGCGTGGTGCGCAATGAAGATGGATATTTCAAATTCATCGACCGGATGAAGGATTCCATCCGTCGCCGCGGCGAGAACATTTCGTCGTTCGAGGTCGAGCGGGTGATCATGTCGCATCCGGCGGTGGAGATCGCCGCCGTGTTTCCGGTGCCGTCCGAACTCGCCGAAGACGAGGTGATGACGACTGTCGTGGTGAAGTCCGGCGCAACGCTGAATGGCGAAGAACTGGTCCGTTTCTGCGAGGGCCGGCTGTCCTATTTCGCCATTCCGCGTTTTGTGGAATTTGCCGACGATCTGCCGCGCACCGAAAGCGGCAAGGTGCAGAAATTCAAATTGCGCGAGCGCGGACGATCCGCCGATACCTGGGATCGGGACGCGGCGGGCATCAAGTTGAAGCGGTGATGGAGCAGCATCGGGCGAGCACAATCTCTCTCCGGTCATTGCCGGGCTTGACCCGGCAATCCATCTGTCGAAGAAACTTTTGATCGTTGATGGATGCGCGGGTTAAAAGGCGTCAACGACGCCGTCTTCGACGGCTATGCCCGCGCATGACAAGTGGGATAAAGCATGGCGATTTCCTGGTTCTGTCAGTGGGACGCAAAAGGCGGTCAATCGCCGACGCTGGACGAGCATGACCATCAGGGCTTGCTCGCCTTCCTGCGCGGGTGCCCGCGGCTGATCGAAGGCCATGTGATGACGCCGGTGCACGCGCACGATCCGCATTATGCGGCGGAGTTGCATACATCGCCGGCATTGGTGTTGCAGCTTGAATTCGCCGAGATCGCCGACCTAGAACTCGGCCTGCGTCCGCATGGTTATTTGCAGATGCTGGCGCATGCCGACCTTTTGCCGAGCCTGGAAGGCGCCACGGCGAGCCACCATGCGATGTTGACGCGGCGTTATCCGGTCGCGGAGCCTGTCGAAGGCGAGCGCGCCGATGGTCTGCTCAGCTATCTCGTCGAGTATGAGGGGCCGGCGAAGGACGAGAATGCCTGGCATCTGTTCTATGTCGAAGGCCACCCGCCGCTGCTGGCGAAGTTTCCGGGCATCCGCAAGATCGAGATCTATACGCCCGCAGTGGTGATATCAGCGCTGCCGTTCGAGGTCCGCAAAACCATGCAGCGAAACAAGACCGTGTTCGACAGCCCCGAAGCGATGAACGCGGCGATGGCGAGCCCGGTGCGCGCGGCGTTGCGGCGTGACTTCCACAAATTTCCTGAATTCGAAGGAGCGGCCGCGCATTATCCATTCCGCACAGTGACCGTGCAGGGCGAGCGGTATTCGCAACGGCACGGTTAAGGTTAAGGTTTTTCGGCATGTGGGCAGCAAGACAAAATGCACACGTGGTCGGGCAATTGGATAGACTGGAGGCCGAACAAAACAATCGGCGGCAACAGGGTATTCTTGGCGTGATGGATCATACGTTCGTCGCGCCACGTGATGTGGAGTGATCGATGTCAGGCGTAACCTTGCCCTTGCGTCACCGGATCGGGCAAAGCGAGCCGATAGGTCTGTTCTGGATGTCGCTTGGATCGCCGGCGGTCATCGAACTGGCTGCGCAGGCTGCACCCGACGCAATCGTCATCGATGCGCAGCACGGGCTTTGGGATCGCCGGTCGATTGAGAATGCTGTCGGTCTTGCGTCGAAGGCTGCGCCGGTGCTGGTGCGCGTGACCGAGAATTCCGCGATCGCGATCGGGCAGTCGCTCGACGCCGGCGCTGAAGGCGTGATCGTTCCGCTGATCGAAACCGATGGAGAAGCGGCGGCGGCGGTCGCCGCGGCGCGTTTTCCGCCCGAGGGCTCGCGCTCGGGTGGTGGCGTGCGTCCGCTCGGTCGCGATTTCGGCGCCTATTACATGCACGCCATGCAGAATACGATTGTCGGCGTGATGATCGAGACGCTGCGCGGCGTGCGGAATGCCGCGGCGATCGCCAATACTCCGGGCGTCGATTTCGTGCTGATCGGAACGGGTGATCTTGCGGTTTCGCTGAACGGATTTCCACGGGTGGATTCACGGCATGCCGAGGCCTGTAACGCGATCCTCGAGGCGTGCCGAACGGCTGGGATTCCCTGCGGCATCTATACGGGCAATGCAGATGCTGCGGTTGCTCGCCATCGCGACGGCTATCCGATTGTGGTGGTGGCCAACGATATCGAGGTGGTCGTTGGCGGCTTCGGGCAGGCCATGAAGCAGTTTAGCGACGTGACTCGTGGAACGCCTTCCGGCATTGTTCAGGCCGCTCAGACCTCCGCCGGTTATCTCGCCACCGATGATCTCGTCGATGAGACGATTTCTCCGACCGAAGAAGGGAACGACAACGTGTCCGACGTCCTGCTGAAATTTGCTTCTTTCATTGCCGACGGCAAGATCCGCGTTGTGGATTTGACGCAGACGCTCAAGCCGTCGACGCCGGTAATTCAATTGCCGCCACCGCTCGCGCAATCCGATCCATTCCGCGTCTCCGAAATTTCGCGTTACGACGATCGCGGGCCGGCCTGGTACTGGAACAACATCTCCTGCGGCGAGCATACCGGAACGCATTTCGACGCGCCGGCGCACTGGGTCAGCGGCAAGCATTATGCCGATGGCTATACCGATACTGTGTCGGTGCAGCGCTTCGTTGCGCCGGCCGTGGTGATCGACTGCAGCAAGGAAGCGGCGGCGGATGAGAAATTCCTGCTCGAGCCAGCACATATCGAAGCCTGGGAAGCCAAGCATGGCCGGATTCCGGATGGCGCCTGGGTGCTGATGCGCACCGACTGGTCGAAGCGTGAGGATCCGGGCCGCTTCCTCAACATGAAGGACGATGGTCCGCATGTGCCGGGGCCGTCAGCCGCAGCCGTGACGTTCCTCGTGCAGCAGCGCAACGTGAACGGTTGGGGCGTAGAGGCTGTCGGCACCGATGCCGGTATGGCGTTCTCGTTCGAGCCGGCTTTCCCGGCGCATCATCTGATGCATGGCGCGAACAAGTTCGGTCTCGCCAGCCTGTGCAATCTCGATCAGTTGCCGGCGACGGGCGCCGTGCTGATCACCGCGCCGCTGAAGATCGAAAAGGGGTCGGGCAGTCCGCTGCGTGTGCTGGCGCTGGTGCCGGCTTAATCGGCATCGTTTTCCACGGTCGAAACAGAAGAGGGCGCGTCGATGACGCGCCCTTTTTCATCCACTGAGCGGCTCTCTGGTGATTGCGCCGGCGTACTACTCCGCCTTCACATTCATTGTCCGTGCCAGTTCGCCCCAACGTGCAAGATCGTTCTTTGTCATGCGTCCGAGGTCTTCCGGTTTGTCGGCAACAATAGGAAGCCCGGATTCCGCGAGTTTGCGTTTCACATCGGGATTGTTGAGTGCGAACACCAGCTCACGATTGAGCGTATCGATGACCGGCTTCGGCGTGCCCGCTGGCGCGTAGAATGCAAGCCAGGAGGTTGCTTCGAAATTCGGTACGGTCTCGGAGATGGACGGGACCTTGGGCATTTCCGAAAAGCGCTGCTTCTCCCCGATGCCGAGAAGGCGCAACGATCCCGCTTTCTCGTGTTCAATCATGGTGACGAGCGTTGCGATGATCGACTGGATATGGCCGCCGAGCAGATCGTTCATGGCCGGGCCGCCGCCCTTGTAGGGGACATGAACCAGTTCGGTGCCGGCAGTCCGATTTAATAGAAGTCCGGCCATATGCTGCGGGCTGCCGATGCCGGCGGTGCCGTAGTTGACCTTCTTGGGGTTCTTTTTCACGTAGTCGAGGAATTCAGCCATGGTCTTGGCTGGCACGGAGGGATGCACTGCGAGTCCGAGGATACCGCGCACCGCGGTGGTCACCGGCACGAAATCCTTGATCGGATCGAATGGCATCTGCTGGATATTCGGAACGATCGTCATCAAGGCGTTGGTGGTGAGCAGGATGGTGTGCCCATCCGGTGCAGCACGTGACACCACGAGCGAGCCGATGCTGCCGTTGCCGCCCGGCCGGTTCTCGATAATGACCGGATGCTTGAGCCGCTCCTGCATGATCGGCTGAACGAGACGCGCGACCTGTTCGGTCGAGGCGCCTGGCGGATAGGGGATGACGATGGTGACCGGGCGGGTGGGAAAATCCTGTGCCGGTGCGAGGCCGACCGTTCCAAGCAGCGCAATGCAGGCCAGCAGCGCGGCCCTTTTGAAGGACACCATCCGTCATTCCTCCCACAGGAACTATGTCTTGCGATCCAGGCCGTCCGACGCCCCGGCACGCCTCGCATTATGAATTTCGCTACAGCGAAATTATTATCGATTAGACGAAGGGTAGCGAATGGGAGCAGACGCAGCAAGGCCGCGTATCGGGAATGCCGATACGCGGCCTGTCAGGGTGTCGTGTGCGACTGAGGCTAGGGGCGGGCGGCGTGTCGCGCCTTACCGACGCGATGTTGCCGGTGGGCTGCTGGTTGCAGGCTTTCCGCCGCCAAAGATAATCCGCGAGGGGTTCTCGTCGAAGTTCTTCACGGCACGATCGATCGTGTTGAGCGTGCGCCGTCCGTCGGCGGCAAGCGCGTCGATCCGCTTGTCCAGATTTTCCGCCGTCGCCTTGATGGCGCGGACAGCCTCCGGAACGTCGCCCTTGCCATTGGGGCCGCCGATCAGATTGTCGACGCCAGCAACGATGCTGTCGATCTTTGAGGAGTTGCGCGCCAGCGTCTCCGAGAAGGATTCGACATTGGTGGCGGTCTTTTCGAAGCTCTTGATCGTCTTTGTCAGCGATTCCGAATTCTCCGAGAGCACTTCCGACAGCGTCTCCGTGAACGACTCGATGTTGCGGAGCGAGTTCTTGAGCGCATCCTGATTTTCGGCGAGCACGGCATCAATGCGTCGTGCCACATCGCGCGCTGCGGCCATCATGTCCTGCGATGAACTTGAGCCGGCCGTCAAAACCGGGACATCGCCCATCTTCATGGTGATGGGACCCGCGGAGGGCGAGCCGCCACGCAGCGCCAGCACGGCAATGCCAGTCAGGCCTTGCGAGTCGAGGCTGACTTCGGTGTCGGCGCGCACGGGCGTGTTGGCCTCAACCGAAATCGTCGCAAGCGCCTGCTTGGGATCCTGCGGATCAAGCGACAGATCGGTCACTTCGCCGACGCGAATGCCATTGAAGGTCACGGTTGCGCCGGAACGCAATCCGCCGATCGGTCCCTTGAACACGACACGATAGGCGACGCGCTCGCCGGTTCCGCCGACATGATGGAACCAATAGACAAAGCCGAATGCGCCAAAGATCACGGCGAGCGAGAACAATCCGATCAGTATGTAATTAGCTCTGGTTTCCATACGCTCACCTCACACCGTAGCGCCGACGCGCCCGCGTTTTCCTCGGAAATATGCCTTCAACCAGGGATGCTCCGACGCGAGCATCGTCGACATGGGTCCAGCTGCGATCACCTTGCCATCGGCCAGCACGGCAATCCGGTCACACACGGAATGCAGGGAGTCGAGGTCATGCGTTACCATGAAAACCGTCAGCCCCAAAGTGCGCTGCAGAGTACGGATCAGATTGTCGAATTCGCCGGCGCTGATCGGATCGAGCCCCGACGTCGGTTCGTCGAGGAACACGATCGCCGGATCGAGCGCGAGCGCGCGGGCGAGGGCGACGCGCTTGATCATGCCGCCGGACAGTTCCGACGGCATCTTGTTCAGCGCTTCCGGCGGCAGACCCACCATTTTCAGTTTGGCGGCGGCAATCTCGTCGAGCAGCCGTGGTGACAGATCGAGATATTCCCGCATCGGGAACTGCACGTTCTGCCGCACCGTGAGAGCGGAGAAGAGGGCGCCGTGCTGGAACAGAATGCCCCAGTGGCGCTCAATCAGCTGCTCGCGGAGTTCCTTGGCCTTGGAGAATTCCTGGCCAAACACCTCGATGGTGCCTTCGCTCGGCTGGATCAGACCGATCATGGTGCGGAGCAAGACAGATTTGCCGGCACCGGATGCGCCGACAAAGCCCAGGACCTCGCCGCGCTTCACGTCGAAGTTGACGCCTTTCAACACTTTCTGGCGCCTGAAGCTGACCTGAAGATTGCGCACCCGCAGCGCGATATCCTGCGAGATATCGAGCGTCGCCGGCGCTTCATCCTCGAACAGCGACAAGACGTTATCGGTGATGGACATGGCTGTTCCCGCCGTTACTTATTTGTCGATCGCGGCGAAAAACACTGCGAACACGCCGTCGAGAACGATCACGAGGAAGATCGATTGCACCACCGCATTGGTGGTCTGCATGCCCAGCGACTCCGCACTGCCCTTGGTCTCGAGGCCGCGGACGCAGGCGACAATGCCGATCACCATCGCCATGAACGGCGCCTTGATCATGCCGACCATGAAGTGATTGAGGCTGATGACTTCGCGCAATCGCTGCAGGAACACCTCAGGCTGGATATTGCCATAGAGCGAGGCAACGAGTCCGGCGCCATACAGCGCAGACATCTCGCCAAGGAATGTCAGCATCGGCACCGCGACGATCAACGCAAGGATGCGCGGCAGCACCAGAACGCTGATGGGGTCGAATCCCATGGTCTGCAAGGCGTCGATCTCTTCGCGCATTTTCATCGAGCCAAGCTCGGCGGTGTAGGCGCTGCCCGATCGTCCCGCCACCATGATGCAGACAATCAGCACGCCGATCTCGCGCAGCACGAGGATGCCGACCATGTCGACGACGAAAATGTCGGCGCCGAATTTGCGGAAATGGAAGATACCCTGCTGCGCCAGAATGGCGCCGATCAGGAACGTGATCAGCAGAATGATCGGCACTGCGCGCCAGCCGACAAGGTCGATCTGGTTCACCATCGAGGTGAAGCGGAAACTTCGCGGCCGCCACAGCACGCGCAGCCATGCCACGGCAACGGCGCCGAGCATCTGCGCAAACAGGGCTGTCGAGCGGACAACGTCGACGACGTTCTCGCCGACTGTCGCGAGCCAGTCGGCGGCATGATTGCGCCGGATACGCTCGGGATTGGGCGCCTCGGTGGTCTGATGCACCGTGTCGACGATGACGCGAAACTGCTCGGGCAGGCCGACGATGTCGGCGTGGAGGCCGCTCTCGCTGCTGCCGCGCACCAGTCGCTCAAGCAGCCAGGCTCCGTAGGTGTCGAGCTTGGCGACACCCTGCATGTCGATTCGTACAGCCTTGACCGGCCCTTTGGGGACCGGGGTTGCACGGATCACCTGCTGCTCGAGCTCGTTGGCACGATCAGCCGTCCAGTCGCCAGCGGCGACCAGTTCAAGCCGCTCGCCGCTGACCCTACCGGTCAACAACGCCTTTACACTCATATAACCCCCCGTCCCCTAAGCCCCTGGACGGCTCTCGGCGTCTTGCGCCTTGAGGAAAACCGCATTCCCATCATGCTTAACAGAGCCTTGCGGACTGTCGAGCATCCCTTACCAGTGTGTTAAACCATGGTTAACCAAAATACCTTGCAACTCACAGTACGGACCGAAACCTGGCCCATCGCGGGACACTTCACCATCAGCCGCGGTGCCAAGACCGAGGCCCAGGTGGTTGTCGCCGAGCTATCGGACGGTGAGTTCCGAGGCCGCGGCGAATGCGTCCCTTACGCCCGCTACTCAGAAACTGCGGGCGCGGTGGCAGCCACGCTCGAAAATTTGGCTCAAAAAGTGGCAGCGGGCCTGTCTCACAAGGATGTGCAGTCCGCGTTACCGGCTGGAGCCGCCCGCAACGCGCTGGATTGCGCTTTCTGGGATCTGGAGGCCAAGCGGGCCGGCGAGCCTGTGTACAAGCTCGCGGGGCTGCCCGAGCCTCGTCCGCTGACGACAGCCTTCACGATTTCGCTGGGCTCGCCTGATGCCATGGCGCGTGCTGCGCGCGTGGCGGGTGAGCGCCCCTTGCTCAAGATCAAGCTGGGCGCCGAAGAAGATGCGGAGCGAATAGCCGCAATCAGAGCGGCGGTTCCGCAGACGGAACTGATCGTCGATGCGAATGAGGGGTGGACGCCTGAGAATCTCACCGCAAATCTTGAAGCTTGTGCGAAGGCTGGTGTCACGCTGATCGAGCAGCCGCTGCCCGCTGCGGCTGACACATTGCTCGCAAGCATTCGGCGACCGGTTCCGATATGCGCCGATGAAAGTGCGCACGATCGGGCATCGTTGAAGGCGCTCGCCGGAAAATATGATGCGGTGAATATCAAGCTCGACAAAACCGGTGGGTTGACGGAAGCGCTCGCGATGATGGCCGAAGCGCGGAACCTGGGCTTGATAACGATGACCGGCTGCATGGTTGCGACGTCATTGTCGATGGCGCCGGCCATGTTGATTGCGCAAGGCGCGCAATTCGTCGATCTCGACGGACCGTTGCTGCTTGCACGCGATCGCGACAATGGATTGCGTTACGAAGGAAGCCTTGTTTATCCGGCGACGACGGAACTGTGGGGATAAATATCCTTCACAGAGTTTCATGTCATGACGCGCGCGATGTGCAGCTAAACGCGCATTCATTTTTCTTACGGTTCCGTTATGATTCTCCTTGGCAATGTCACATCTTCTTGATTAGCCTCTTTCCCAGGGACGGGCAGGTCAATCAGGAGGACGGGTGGAATGTATTTCCGTTCGGCTTTCGCCGGCGCACTGCTGGCGGTCTTTTTTTGTGCCAACGCCAATGCGGCGACACGAATTTCCAATGACAAGGGCGGACAAATCGGCCCTTATCTCGATGCGTTTACAAATCTCCGCGATTCCGGCGAACGCGTCATTATCGACGGGCCGTGTCTCTCCGCGTGCACCCTTGTGCTCGGTGTGGTGCCGCGCGATCGCATTTGCGTAACGCGTCGCGCTCAGCTCGGGTTCCACGCGGCTTGGAATCCTGGTTCCGATGGGCGGCCGGTGCGCAGCCAGGCTGGCACTCAGGCGCTGTGGAGCCTTTATCCCGGCCATGTTCGTTCTTGGCTGAAGAAGCGCGGCGGCCTGAAGACCAAAATGGTCTATCTGTCGGGTTCCGAGCTGGCCTCGATGTATCGGGCTTGCGATTGATAGGCAGTTTCTGCGGAGTCTGGTTCCATCAGACTCCGCACAACGATTGTCAGAACGCAGCCGGGAAAACGCCGCCGTCGATCAGGACATTCTGTCCGGTGATGTAACCGGCCTGCGCCGAACACAGAAACGCGCAGGTGGCGCCGAACTCGTCCGCAGTTCCAAAGCGCTTGGCCGGAACGCTGTTTATGCGGTTCTGGCGTGCCTGATCGAATGAAATGTTCTGCTTCTTCGCATTCCCCTCGATATTGGATCGCAGGCGATCAGTATCGAAGGCGCCGGGCAGGATGAAATTGATCGTCACATTCGATCCGGCGACCGAACGGGCAACGCCGGCGAGAAATGCCGTGAGGCCCGCGCGGGCGCCCGATGATAAATCGAGGCCGGCGAGGGGCGCCTTCACCGTTGCGGAGGTGATATTGACGATGCGTCCGAACTTCTTTTCGATCATCGGATCGATCGCCTTCTGAATCAGTTCGATGGCGACAGCCATATTGGCGATCACGCCATCGACGATCTGTTCGCGCGAGAGTTCGCGGAAGTCACGCATCGGCGGGCCGGCATTGTTGTTGACCAGAATGTCCGGCTCCGGACATGCGGCGAACAGGGCTTTCTGACCTTCGGGGCTTGCGACATCGGCCGCGACCGGGATGACTTTCGCGCCGGTCGCCTTCGCGATTTCATCGGCTGCGACGAGGAGGCGTTTTTCGTCGCGGCCGTTGATGACGACTTCGCAACCTTCGCGCGCCAGCGCCATCGCGCAACCATAGCCCAATCCGCGGCTGGAGGCGCAGACGATGGCCTTGCGGCCGGCGATACCCAGATCCATTCGTGGCATCCTATGTTGTTGTCATGGCCGAGCTTGGCGCTGCCATCCACGTCTTGATGCCCAAGACATCGATGCCCGGCGCGAGACCGGGCACGACGAAAAGAGCCAGCAATATTAGTGCGGATCGCGGGGACTGTGCAAAGGGCTAGGAGAGCCGTGCGCTTTCGACCGCACGCATGTCGTTGCCGCGCCAATCGAAGCCGCGGCCGAGCCAGGCATTGATGTAGAGAACAGGCAGCATCAGGTCGCGCAGCATGTAAGCCGCGACCGACCAACGCGAGTGGTGCCAGCCGGCCTTGACCGAGAGCAGCCATTCCGCGCCGTACCAGACAGACAGGAAAGCAATCAGCGACGGCGAGATCGGCGCGTTCGCAAGATAGGCGAGCAATGCGACGGCAAGCGCCGGCGGCAGCCCGCCCGACAGGATTTCCAGCGAGAAATAGAGCGGGAAACTTGCGCGCCGCAATCGCGCCCAGCGCCGCTGCCGTTTCCAGACATCGGCGGCTCTCCTGAATCCAAGGGGCTGGCGCACTGGCGGCTGCATGAGCCGAACCCGCAAGCCCAACCCACGCACAATCTTGGTGCAGGCCGCGTCTTCCGCCGATTCTGCGCCAAGCGCGCGAATGCCGCCTGCGCTTTCAAGCTGGTCGCGTCGCCAGAACAGCGTCTTGCCTTGCGCAAATCCGAGGCCGATGAAATCCGCGAAATACTGCCAGCGCGCCTGATACGAGTTCAACATGGCGCATTCGGTTTCGGCAAAGAAACCGACGGGGCGGCAGCCGATCGGCGGCGAGCAAACGAGACCGGTTGTCGGATCGAGTTTCTCCAAGAGCCGCTGGATATAGTCGCGCGGCAGCAGAACGTTGCTGTCGCAGATCGAAACCAGCGGATAGGCGGCTTCGCGCCAGCCTTTGAAGACGTTGTTGAGCTTCGGATTCTCGCTGATGCGCTCGTCGCCGATCAGGAGACGCGCATCGATCCAGCGATGATCGGACATCAGGCGATGCAAGAGCGGCACGACCGGATCATCCGGTCGTGCTGCGCAGAAGATCAATTCATAACGCGGGTAATCCAGCCGGAAGGCCGAACGCAGCGTGTCCTCGATATGATTCTCGAGACCGCAGACCGGCAGCACGATGCTGACCGGCGGCGAGTCCGGCGCGGCGTCGATCGTTCGCTGATCCGGGCGGCATTGCCGGATGGCGACGGCGATGCTGGCGAGATGGATCGCGAGGGCGGATGCTGCGAAAATCGTGAGGGCAACAAGGGCGATGCTCATTCGGTGGAGCATGCCGGCAAGCGGTGACACGGTGATGACGAGTCTGAGCGTGTTCCCCCATGCTGTTGTCATCAAACGGCAATACGGGTGTGAGACACGGGCAGCATCGCACAAGAATGGTGACACCTTGCTGATGAATGCCACAAGGCCTCGCCGGTTTCGCACGCTCTTCATCTCGGACGTGCATCTCGGTGCACGTGGATGCCAGGCCGGAAAGCTGCTCGACTTTCTCCGCAACCATGAGGCAGATGTGATCTATCTGGTCGGCGATATCGTCGATGGATGGGCGATTAAATCGGGATGGTATTGGCCGCAACTTCATAACGACGTGGTGCAGAAGCTGCTGCGTCAGGTCCGCAAGGGCACGCGGATCATCTATGTTCCAGGAAATCACGATGAATTCCTGCGCGGCTATTACGGCACGCATTTCGGCGGCATCGAAGTGGTGGAGCATGCACTCCACACAGCGGCCGACGGGCGCAGCTACCTGGTGGTGCACGGCGATCATTTCGACCTGGTTGTCACGCAGGCGCGCTGGCTGGCGCTGCTTGGCGACAAGGCGTACGACTTTGCGATCATCCTCAACCGGCTTTTCAACCTCATTCGCCGTTCGTTTGGACTGGGCTATTGGTCGTTGTCGCAGTGGGCCAAGCTGAAGGTCAAAAATGCCGTGTCCTTTATCGGCGAATATGAGCGGGCTTTGGCGGCCGATGCCAAGAAGCACGATGTCCACGGGATCATCTGCGGCCACATCCATCATGCCGCCATCCATGACGATTTCGGCATCCGGTATGTCAATTGCGGCGACTGGGTGGAAAGCTGCACCGCGGTGGTCGAGCACCACGACGGCCGGCTCGAGATCATCCAATGGACCAAGGAAAATCCCGAGATCGACGTCCCGGAATTTTCGGAGGTTCGGGCGGCCTGACGGCTTGGACTTCTATCGAAGGATCGGGCTAGATTTATCTCAGGCAAGTCGACAAGAGCGCATTTTCCGATGGACGCGAACCCCGCATTGACGCCCGGCCAGCCGGTAGGGGCTGCTTTGCGGGACATTGCGGCTGCGATGGTCGCCCAGGCGCAAGCGATTGTTGACGACGAGGCCGGCGATCCGACCAAGACCGTCCACGCCATTCGCCGCTCCTTCAAGCACTGGCGCGCGCTGCTGCGTCTGCTCGCGCCGTTTGTCGGCGATAGCGGACACGAGTTGCGGATAACCGCCCGTGATCTGGCGCGAAGGCTCTCGGGTGCGCGCGATGCGCAGGCGATGATCGATGCCTTTCAGGACGCGATAGAAGGCAACGACGATCAAACAACGGCCTTATCAGCGCGGACGATCGCAACGATTCAGGGGCGCCTCATAGCCTTGCGTTCTGCGAATGAGCAAACGATCTGGAATGAAGCAATACGTCGGGAGCTATCGGATTGCCTTATTTCGGCTTCGGAACAGATCACGCGATGGCATCTGGATAACCTGACATTTTCCGATCTCGCCAAGATGCTGGCGAAAACCTATCGCAACGCGCGCCGCGCGATTCCCGATAGCTGGGAAGGAATCGATGCGGAGGAGTTGCACGAGCTGCGACGGCGGGTGGTCGAACATCGGTATCAGATGGAATTGATCGAGCCGGCCTGGCCGCGGCTGGGGCGTATCTGGGTGGATGAGGCGCAGCGTTTGCGAACGCGCCTTGGCAAGTATCAGGATCTTGCCGTGTTGGCTGAAAATACCGGCCTGCATCGGCCGCTGGCGCATTGGCGGGCGAAGCTGGTTCCCATCATCGCGCAACGGCAGGCTGATCATGCGAGGGCCGCGCGGCGCATGGCGGCCCGGATGTTTGCCGAATCCCCAAAGGCGTTTCGCCGCCGCATCGAAGCCTTGTGGGAAGCCCGGTCAGATGCAGCCGACGAGCCGGCGATTGAATCGTCCGCACAGTGCGTTACCTTGTAGGCATGGATGCCGTATCCTTCGCCGATATCGAACAGGCTGCAGAACGTATCGCGGGCGTTGCCGTCCGGACGCCGCTGATCCAGTCGCCTTTGCTCGACGAACGGGTCGGAGCCCGTGTGTTTCTGAAAGCCGAGACCCTGCAGCGCATGGGCTCGTTCAAGTTCCGTGGCGCCTATAACCGTTGCGCATCGTTGCCTTCGGATCGCCGTCGTGGGGGTGTGGTCGCTTATTCTTCCGGCAATCATGCGCAGGGTGTTGCGGCCGCTGCAAAGCTGCTTGGCATGCCCGCTGTCATCGTGATGCCGGCCGACGCGCCGCGGCCGAAGCGCGAGCGCACGGCTGCGCTCGGTGCTGAGGTCGTACTCTATGATCGAGACAAAGAAGACCGCGTTGCGATCGCGCGGCGGATTGCCGGCGCTCGTGGCGCCGTGATCGTGCCGCCGTTCGACGACCCGATGGTGATCGCAGGGCAAGGCACCATCGGTCGGGAAATCGTGCAGGACTTGGCTTCGCTTGGCATGAAGCCGGATGTGGTTGTTGTCGGGGTCTCCGGCGGTGGCCTTGCGGCAGGGATATCGCTTGCGGTGAAGACGCAGGTGCCGGATGCCGATTTCTATACAGTCGAACCGGATGGTTTCGATGACACGCTGCGCTCTTTCGCCAGCGGGCATCGCGAACACAATGCGCGCATGAGCGGTACGATCTGCGACGCCCTGATGAGCAATTCGCCCGGCGAGCTCACCTTTCCCATCACCAGTCGGTTGATCGGAAAGGGGGTGACGGCAACCGATCGCGAGGTTGAGGCGGCTGTTGCCTTTGCGTGGAGAGAACTCAAGCTTGTGGTCGAGCCGGGCGGAGCCATCGGCCTGGCCGCCTTGCTGGCGGGACGCCCCGCGGTGAAAGGCAAGACAGTGATTGCGATCCTGTCGGGCGGCAATGTCGATCCGGAATTGTTTTCCCGCATCATCGCTGCATGACTCGACGGCACAAATGAAAAGGGCGCGCCGATGACGACGCGCCCTTCTTCTTTCACTTTCGGACAAATCTAGTCGAACCGGCCGGCCGCGTGAGCCAGCATGGTGTACACCTTGCCGGTTTCGGAGGTCAGATAGGTCCGTACCATTGCCTGACCGCCACGATCGTCGCGTGACACGTCTTCCAGCAGCCGCTCGAATTCGGCGATATAGCGGTCCACCGTCTGGCGGAAGCCGCGGTCCGCGCGATAGCGGTTGCGCATATCGTCGAACGCGCGCTGGCCATGCATCGTGTAGAGCTGACGCGTGAAGGCATTGCGCTCGCCGCGGTTATAGCGATCCCACATGTCAACAGCGACATCGTGGTCCACCATACGCGCGATATCGACCGACAAGGCATCAAGGGAGTCGATCGACTGACGAGGGGGCGGGGCCTGACGACCGCGCTGTTGTTGCCTCGATCCCTCTTCCTCGCCGCTCGCGCGGTGAAGAAGATCGCTCAGCCAACCGCTTTGATTGCCGCCTTGGTTTCCACCTTGGGCCGCAGCACGCTGCGCGGAGGCCGGCTGGAGCGGTCCCTGGTGAACTGGGGCCTGCGCTTCAGGACGGCGCGGGGCGGGAGGCGGTGACTGGGGCGCTTGCGGAGCGGGTTGCTCGGCTTGCCGCGCTTGCGGACGCACGGGCTCGTTGCGGCCGCCGACCACGGCAAGGACCGGCTCACGGCGCTGTTCGGCGACATCGAGATTGCGACCATGCCGGCTTACGATGCGGTTCAGTTCTGCCAGCGCCTCGATCTGGTCAACGATCACACGGCGCATCTGCGCAGCGTTTTCCGCTGTCTCCTGTGGCAGCTCCATGACGCCGCGTTTTAGTTCGGCGCGGGTCTGTTCGAGCTGCGACTGCATCTCAGCCGCCATTTTCTTCATGCCGGCGAGCGTTTCAGCAAAGCGATCGGACGATTGCCGGAACATGGCGTCGGTTTCACTGATCGACTGTTCGTAGATAGACCGCATCATCTCGCTGGTGCGTTTGCGCTCTTCCTCGCTGGTTTCGCGCACGAGGTCGTACTGCTCGGCGATCGCGCGGCTGCCGCTGGTGGCAGTTTCCGCGATCACGCGGCCGATTTCGCGTGCTCGCGCTTCCGCGCCGTGCAGCGACTGGTCGAGCAGGGCGGAGAAGCGCTCAAGCCGCTGTTCGAGGTCCTCCGACTTGAGGTCGAGCGTGGCAATGAGATTTTCCAGCGTTTGCCGACGTTCGCCGACGACTTCCTCCGATCGGCTGTTGCTCTTCTCCACCGTTTCGACCGCCTGCACGAGCGTACGGCCGTGCTGATCGAATTGCGACACGAGGGCGGACAGGTTCTCCACCACATCTGCGGTATCGGAGCGGAACGAAGCGATATGCGAACTCATACGCTCGCCCGCGACGCCGCTGCGCTCGGTTACATCGTTGATCACCGATGCAAACTCCGAGAGGCGGCTGTTCAACGTGGTCTCGATCGACGACATGTTTTCATGTGCGCCGGTCAACACTTCATGCAGCAGCACGTTGGCTTCACGCATGCGCTCGAACAAAGTCGTCGACTCGTTGCGCAGCTTGGCCTGGTTCTCCAGGATCTGCGACATCGATTCAGTCGTGACCCGCTGCGACTGCTCCATCGCCTCGCGGGTATTGTCCTGAAGACTGCGCAGCGTCTGGTTGACCTTGGTGGTTGCGGACTCGCTGGCGTCGTTGATCTGCCGGGCGAGCTCGTTGGAGTTGTCGAGCATCGTGCGGGTGAAATCGAAGCCTTTGGCCTCGATGGCGCTGACCGCCGCCTGGGTCGCCTTCTGCACCTGACCCGTAAATTCCTGGCTCTTTGCCGATAGGGCGGCGAGGAGCGTGCTGGAATTGGTATCGAGAATGCGGGTCATCTCTGCCGCACGGCCGGACACCGCGGCCGCGATCTCATCCGCCTTGCTGGTGAAGCCACGGGACACTTCGGCGCTGACGCCGAGCAGGGTGCGTTCCACCTCGCTCGCATTCTGCTTCAGTGAGCTGCCAATGCTGGTCGACACAAGCGACAACACGCGCTCGACTTCGCCGGTCGCGGTGCGCAGGGCATCGGTCGACGAAACCGTCAGATCGGCAAGCGACTTCTCTGCATCGCCGGCATTGGTGCGGACCGATTCAGCCAGTTCCGCCATGCGTGCGTTTAAGGCGTCGGCGGCGGACTTGGTGCGGGCTTCGACCTGTCCGGTGACGGCTTCTGAGCGAGACGTCAGGAGGTCGGTCGCGGCATAGGTGCGCGCTTCCATCTGCTGAGCAATTTTCTCGCTGCGTTCGGCGAGCGCCTCCGATGCCGTACGCGTACGGCCTTCGATCTGCGAAGCGGCATTCTCGGCCCATTCGATCAAAAGCTCGCCAGCGGCTTTTGCGCGTCCTTCGACTTGCTGAGCGAGGGCGCTGGTGCGCTCGGCGAGGGCATCGGCTGCGGCCTTGCTCCGTCCTTCGACCTGTTCGGCCAGCGCGAATGTGCGTTCTGCGAGCACGTCGGCAGCCGTTTTGGTGCGGCCTTCGACCTGTTCGGCGAGGGCGTAGGTCCGGTCGGCCAACAGATCGGTTGTCGCCTTGGCGCGGTTTTCAATGTGCTGTGCAGCCGCTTCGGCGCGTTCGCTGAGGAATTCACCGGCCGCACGGGCGCGACCTTCAACCTGTTCGGCGAGACCGTGCGTGCGCTCGATCAACAGCTCCGTGACGGTGCGGGTCCGGCCTTCGACCTGCGAGGCGGCATTTTCCGCCCGTTCGGTTAGCGCTTCGCCGGCGGCCTTTGCGCGTCCTTCGACCTGTTCGGCAAGACCGTGCGTCCGTTCGATCAGGATGTCCGCAACCGTGCGGGTGCGCGCTTCGACCTGTTGGACGGCACTCTCAGCGCGCTCGGACAGGAACTCGCCGGCGGCCTTCGCCCGTCCTTCGACCTGTTCAGAAAGACTGTGAGTCCGTTCAGCCAGAACATCCGCCGCCACCTTGGTGCGATTCTCAAGCTGCGTCGTCATCTTCTCGGCGCGGTCGAGCAGGAAGTCGGCAGCGAGCTTGGCGCGCGTTTCCATCAACTGGGCGGCCGAGTCGGACCGTTCACCAAGCAGGCGGGCAGCGGTATCGGAGCGATCGGTCAGCAACTGAGCGGCGGTGCCGCTTGTGCCCTCGACCAGTTCCGAAAGCTTGCTGACGCGATCTGTGATGAGATCCACCGCAAGCTTGGTGCGCGTTTCCATCGTTTGCGAGGCGGTGTCGGAGCGTTCGGTCAGAAGCTGCGCCATGGCGCCCGAGCGTTCCGTCAGCAACTGAGCGGCAGCGTCGGATCGTTCGGTCAGCAACTGTGCGACGGCGTCAGATCGCTCGGTCAGCAACTGGGCGACAGCATCGGAGCGTTCGGTCATGAGCTGCACGGCTGCATTGCTCTTCGCCTCGACCTGCTCGGTGACCTGGTTGATGCGATTAGCCAGTGAATCCGCCGCGGCGCGACCACGCGTTTCAAGCTGCTGGGTCACAGCCTCGGTGCGGCCGACCAGCAATTCCTCGAATTTGCCGATGCGCAGGTCGAGCGTGCTGGCAATCTCCATCGCGCGCGAGCCGAGAACGCCGTCGATTTCCTGGCTCTTGGCGGCGATCGCGTCTGCAAGCGTGGTGCCACGCGAGTTGATCGTGCTGGTGACATGGTCGATGCGTGCGTCGAGCGCAGCAACCACTTCCTTGCCGCCATCGGCCAGCGTTTTGGCGATTTCCAGCACCCGGCCGCCGAGGGCATCGTTCAGCGTCTGGGTCCGGCTGTCGAGTGCCTCCTGGAAGCGGACGAGCCGCAGATCGAGCGCATCGGTGATCTCGCCCGTCTTGTTACCGATACGGCTGTCGAAATTGTCGATGCAGGCGCGGATCGTGTCGCTGACGGTCTGGGTCCGGTCGCCAAGGCGTTCGACCAGTTCGGCGCCGTGCAGTTTCACGGTCCGGTCGAACTCGCCGAGATGGCGCGTGATCAGATTACCGAGCGATGAGGAGTCGTTGGCGATCCGTTCGGCGAGGGCTGCGCCGCCCTGAGTGAACATCTCCTCGAACGACATCAGGCGTGCGCCGAGCATGTCCTTCAGAATATCGCTTTGACGGCCGATCGTGCTGGCGATGGTGTCCGTGGAGCCGCTGAACGTCTCCATCACTTCGTCGCTGCGCGACAGGATGGTCTCGGTGATGGCCGTGCCGGCCTGCTCGAATTTCTTGACCACGTCATCACCGCGCAAGGTGAGATCAAGAATGAGCGAGTCGCCGGTTGCCTTGAGTGCCGAACTGACCTCGTCGCTGCGAACCGCGACGGCCTCGGCGGCCTCGGCGGAGGCATCCAGCAATTGCGTGGACAATTCCTTCGAACGCTCGCTCATCGCTTCGGTGATCGCGGCAGCGCGCTGCGAAAAGTCGCTCGTCACGTTGGTCAGACGGTGCTGCATCATCTCCATGAGATTCTGCGACAGCATGTCGAATTCTTCGGCGACATTCTCGGTCTTGAAGGCGAGGCTGGCGTTGAGGCGCTCGGTCGCGGCTTCGATAGCGCTGGTGGTCGTGTAGCCCGAATTCTCGATCGAGCCCGCGGCCGTCAGGCTAATGCTCTCGACGGCCTGCGTCGTTTCCTGCGCGGTGCGCTGCAGCCGCTCGAGAATTTCACCGCCGCGTTCGCCAAGCTGCGCCAGCATGTCGTCGCTGATCCGGCTCAACGTCGCCGCAATATGCTCGCTCTTTTCGGAAAGATCGCGGGTGATGCCTTCGGTCGCAGAACTGACCTGGGAAGCGACCTGATCGCTGATGCCGGTGATGTCCTGGTTGAGGTCGAGATGCACGCCGGTAATGGCGTTGCGCACCTGCTCCGCCTGGCCGATCAGGCTGTCGCGCTGGGCGGCGAGGTCGTCGAGCAGGCCGCGGATGCGAACCTCGTTGTCATTGTAGGCGCGTTCGAGCGCAGCGACTTCGTTCTGCACCAGCACTTCGAGTTCAGCCGCACGCGCAAGCGCACGTTCGACGCCGTCACCCATTGCTGCGACTTCACGGCGCACAGCCTGGCCCACCGTGAGAATGGATTCGCGGGCGACGCCTTCCGGCTCTGACAACCGCATCGCGACTTCGGCCATCGATTGCGTCAATGCGCGCATCTCCTGCGAGCGCGCGATCGTGTGCGCGACCGAGAAGAAGAAGCCGATCGGTGCGATGAAAGTTACAACGAGCGCGAGCAGGGCGGGCGCGAAATTCTCCTGCAACTGCGGCATGAAGGATGCGGCAAGGATACCTGCGAAGATCAACCAGATCACGGAGGCGACGCCGGCCGCGAGATAGTATTTGCGCGACGACGGCGGCACTTGTGCCGCATGCAGGATTTGCGCGGCCGATCGCCAGTCGTCATTGGCCGGCTGGCCCGGCTCTGCGTCCATCGGCGTGTCGGCGATGAAGCGATCATCTTCGAATGTCTGCGGCGGAGCGACCGGGCGCACCTGAGCCTGTCCGGGTGCAGGTGCGGGCGGTTCGGTGGATACGCGGGGCGTCGAGCGGGTCGCGGCAGCGGCTTTCATCTCCGCGTCCCTTACGCTCAGAGCCTCCTGAATGGCGGACATCGCCGCCTCGGTCGGATCCTGAACTTTTCGCGAATTGTTTGACATGTTTTGCCGCCTCACTGACGCCACTGACTGAAGCAAGTTCCAGGACCCGATCGGAAACGTCCCGTCGAGCGTCGTCTGCTGTTTACAAATTACGCCGCGTCGCCATCCTAACGGCTTGGCGGACCGAATAAAATATAGGCCGTTAAGCCCTTTTTAATCATCGTTAATTTGTGCGGCTGAATCTGTACTTTTTTGGAACAGGTTCCCGGAGGGGCCGGACCGGGCGCAAAATCCCCGTTAACCACAGGATTGTTTTGCCGGTTGGAACCGGACGCCTTCTGACGAGTTTTTACCTCTCTTTGGCCGCTGGCGAGGCAAATTCGTCCGATAGGAGCCGTTAGAGCTCCGGGAGGCTTTGTAAAATGGTCGAACTGTCCGGAACGGTTCTGGATACCGTTTTGGCGCCGCCGATTGTCCCGGCCCAGCGCCCGATTGATCTCGTGCATTTGTCCCGTATGACGCTGGACGATCGCGCCTTGGAGCGCGAGGTTCTGGCGCTTTTCGATCGGCAGATGTTGCTGATGATGGAGCGGATCGGGGCATCCGCGCGCGATGTGGCGGCGGCTGCCGCCCATACTCTGAAAGGGTCAGCCAGCGGGATCGGCGCCTGGCAGGTGGCGCGGGCGGCTGCCGACCTGGAGAGCGCTGCAAAGGATGGGGATAACTCCGTTTGGCAGCAGCGGGTGGCGAGTCTTGACCACGCCGTCCGGGATGCGCGCTCCGGGATCTGCGAGCTGTTGCAGGCCGACTGAGGCGCTGGAGGGGTCTGCACGACCCCTGATTGCTGGGACGATCGGACATCCGGTTTTGCCGCGATGCTGGCGCATTTCATGCGATGCGCTATATAGAAATCCAAATCTCGCGATCCTTGCTGGCTCTGCCGGCATTCCCCTTCAAGAGGCAGGTTTCAAGCCGCAATGGCCAAGATTACGTTTATCGATCATGGGGGCGAAAGCCGTACTGTCGACGCCGAAAATGGCGCCACCGTCATGGAAACAGCAATCAAGAACGGCGTTCCGGGTATTGAAGCGGAATGCGGTGGTGCCTGTGCTTGCGCGACCTGTCATGTTTATGTGGATGAATCCTGGACCGAGATCGTCGGTGCGCCCTCGCCGATGGAAGAGGACATGCTGGATTTCGGCTTCGACGTGAAACCTAACTCGCGTCTGTCCTGCCAGATCAAGGTGAGCGATCAGCTCGACGGGCTGGTCCTGCGGACGCCCGAACGTCAGGCCTGATGTCCTTGAGGTGATCGACGACAATGTTCAAGATCACCTTTATCGAACACGACGGCACGGTCCATAATATTCATGCCGAGGATGGCCAGACAGTGATGGAAGCCGCGATGCGCGGCTCCGTTACAGGCATCGTCGCCGAATGTGGCGGGTCCTGTACCTGTGCGACATGCCATGTGTATGTCGACGAAGCATGGCTTGGAAAAGCCGGAGAGCGCTCGCTGGAAGAAGACGAGCAGCTCGACAATGCCTATGACGTGCGCGCGAATTCGCGGCTGTCATGCCAGATCAAGATGAGCGAGGAACTCGACGGGTTATTGGTCCGCACCCCAAGTTACCAGGGCAGGTGACATCATGCTGGATACTACCAACGCATCGACCATCAAGACCGACGTTCTGATCATCGGCGCCGGTCCGTGCGGATTGTTCGCGGTGTTCGAACTCGGCTTGCTCGACATCAAGGCGCATCTCGTCGATATCCTCGACAAGCCGGGCGGACAGTGCGCAGAACTTTATCCCGAAAAGCCAATCTACGACATTCCCGGCATCCCGATGGTGACCGGTGACGGTTTGACCAAGGCGCTGCTGGAGCAGATCAAGCCGTTCGGCGCGGAATTTCATTTCAGCGAAATGGTGCAAACCATCGAACGGATCGGCGATCCGCTGTTTCGCATAACGACCGATGCGGGCAAGGTGTTCGAGTGCAAGGCCGTGATCGTTGCGGCGGGCGGCGGTTCGTTCCAGCCGAAACGGCCCCCCATCCCAGGTATCGAAGCTTACGAAGCCAAGTCCGTGCACTATGCCGTGCGGCAGATGGAGCAATTTCGCGGCAAGCGGCTGCTGGTCGCCGGTGGCGGCGACTCCGCGCTCGATTGGACGCTCAATCTCGCGCCGATTGCCAGCCATCTCACGCTGTTGCACCGGCGGCAGGAATTCCGTGCGGCGCCCGACAGCGTCAACAAGATGATGGCGTTGGCCGGCGAGGGGAAGATCGACTTCGTGCTCGGTCAGGTATCGTCGCTGGAAGGTGAGGACGGTCAGGTCAGCAAGGCCATCGTCAAGCGCAACGACGGTTCGAACTTCGAGATTGCCTGCGACGCCATCCTGCCGTTCTTCGGTCTGACGATGAAGCTTGGGCCGGTGGCCGATTGGGGGCTGAAGCTCGACGATGACCTGATCGAGGTGGAAACCGCAAGCTTCGAAACGAGCGAAAAAGGCATCTTCGCCATCGGCGACATCAACACCTATCCGGGCAAGCTGAAGCTGATCCTGTGCGGCTTCCACGAGGGCGCATTGGCGGCGCAGAAGATCCACCGCTACGTCTATCCCGACAAAAAATTGACGTTCCAGTACACGACGTCGTCGACCAGTCTGCAGAAGAAACTAGGGGTCGCGTGAGCGAGCGTGAACTGACTGCCCGGCGGGAGGCGCTCCGATTTGTGCCGGCGCGGACCGCACTGGTCATCAATGACATGCAGAATGCGTTCTGCTCTCCAGGCGGCTACCTTGAACGGATTGGTTTCAGCGTCGCCGACGCGCCGGCTGTGATCAACCAAGTCCGTTTGCTGTGCGATGCAGCGCGTGCCGCTGGCGTGACCGTCGTGCATCTGCAGAACGGGTTTTCTCCCGATCAGCATGAAGCGCCACCCGGAGCACCGATCTTTCACAAGTCGAATGCACTTCGCTACATGCGAGGCCATCCGGAGATGACGGGCAAGATCCTGACGCACGGGACGTGGGATTACGATTTCGTCGATGAATTGCGGCCGCAGCCGGGAGACCTTGTCGTCTCCAAATCGCGCGACAGCGGCTTTGCAGGGACTTCGCTCGACGCTGATTTGCGCGGGCGCAATATCCGTACGCTGCTGGTCTGCGGCATCGCCTGCAATGTCGGCGTGGAATCGACGATCCGCGCGGCTTATCACCTCGATTATTTTGCGGTGCTGGTGAGCGACGCCACGTTGCCCGCGGGGCCGGCCTTCATTCGTGACGCGACCGAGCACAATGTCGTGACTTTCTTTGGCTGGGTCGCCGATACGTCGGCCGTCATCTCCGCCTTGCGCACGACCGTCTAGCGCGTCGCTGTCGGCGGCGGCATCGTCAGCGGTGCGAGCGGTTCGGTCCGTATCTGGTTGGGCGCCGGCAAATCGAGCAGCGCGCGCAGCACCGGCAAAGCGGCATCCGCCATCGCCGCATGACCCTCCGCGGTCGGATGGACCGCGCCGCCATAGACTGCGCTGGTCGCACCCCACGTCGCATCATGCAGGTCGCTCGGCTGCAAATTTGGCGAAGTGCCCTCCGGGAAGGTCATCGCGGTGAAATAGCTGTCATTGGCGGTGCGGATCCAGCGGGCGCGCGACGCGTAGGGGCGGAAGTCCCGCGCGCGCAGACTGCACCGCATCGGATCGTTGGCCGCGACGGCCGGATTGCTGTTGAAGCTGTCGCCATTCTCAAGAAAGCACTCGCGGTCGAATACGGGGTCGCTCGCCGCCCGTGCGCAGAAGCCGTGATTGGCGAAGGCGGCAGTATGCGTATCGACGAAGGTCATGCGATCGTTGACCGGATCGCGGCAGGTGCCAGGCGTGTCGCAGGTCGCCAGCGCCCGCAGCACCGGCAGAAAGCGCTCTTCAACGAAATCGGAAACGCCGCGCAACCGATTTGCATCGACGTTGAATGCCGGGTGCACGTCGAATCCGCCTCGACCGCCTGTGCAAACCTGTCCACCATTCACCATCGCAGGATTGCCATAGGTCACATAGACGACGCGCTGCAGGTTGTTGCCGAGAAATGGCTTCAACGCAGCGCGCACACGCCCGAAATCACGCGGCAGCTCACTGCTCAGAATTCTCTCGGACTCGGAAACGTCGGCAATCAGGCCGCCTTTCTCGAACAGGCTGCGTTCGGTGGACGCGTCGGTGATGACATTGGCGACAAGTCCGGAGAACCAGATGTCGTTCGCGCCGATTGTCAGCAAGACGGCATCGAGCTTGCGGTTCTTGTCGGTCTTGCGGGCGAGGTCGAGCGCTTCCTTCAATCGTGTCATCTGCGCGACCGAGGACGTCGCGCAGCTTCCCGTCGGCGGGCACTCGCGCGCGCGCAGCGAACTGAAGAAGCCGTTTTCGATCGTTGACCCTGAGCAGGCGAGGGGGAGGAATGTCACCGCGACATGCGGGTTCTCGATGGCGAGTGCCAGCGCCGCGCGCACCTGATAGCCGTAGAGCGAGCGGTGGCAGGCCGCGCTCCACCATCGAGCATTGAACTTGGCCCAGTCCGTCGATGTGTTGCCGCTTCCGCTCGCGAGCGCCGGATCGCAGGCGCGGTTGCCTTTGAAGCCAAGACGACCTGGCCGGAAATACTCGCTGGTGCTACCTGCGAGAAATCGCCGGAAGCAAAAGCCTCCATCGTCCAATGCGATCGGCCGGTCAGGATTGCCTTCACCCGCGGCGACGGAATCGCCCATACCGGCGATCAGGAAATCCTTTACGGCAATCTCGGCCGCGACGCGCTGGGCCGTGCCATCCGGCAGCCCGACGTCCACGGTTGCTATTGTCGTGCGACCGCGACGAACACGGATGCGAACTTCCTCGTCGCAGCGTGTCGTTGCTTGGCCGGGCTCTCCTTCGCCGTCATCGAAACTCCAGGCGCACATTGCATTGGGCGGGACAGCGCCCGCTGCCATCGCCGTAATCGGATAATCCGCCGCGCTGAGATAGCTTTCCTTCGCTCCGTCGCGCAGGCAGGTTTCGGGCACGCGCCCGGACTGCTCGATACAGAGATTGTCCACCATGTCGCGCGCCCAGCCGCGCCCGTCACTGGCGCGCGCCAGCCGCTGTTCGGCGGCCAAAATACCGTCGCCGCGATAGGCTGCAACGTGCCGACGGAAATCCGCCTCATTGCGAAACAGGCGAAAGCGATTGCGGACCTCCCACTCGATCCGGATGGGGCCGGTGGTCGCATCGGGCGTCGCGTCGGACGACGGCAATTGAAGCGGCTGCTGCGCACTCAACTGAGCGTTGGCCGAAGGGCCGGTTGAAAAGACTGCCAGGGCGGCAAGAACCACGACAATTGAAGGGCGCATCGGGAACCGTAATGTTCGGATGCGATGGATTAGCATGAAGCTTTGGGCGGAAATATGGGGTTCCGCTATGTCCGTTGACGCACCCTTTCGGGGCAGGGCCGCGCGCTGACCGGCGGGATGCGCGGGCGGTTCCACGCGATCAGTGTTTCCCGGCAGATCATGATGGTCAGCGCCAGCGAAAACGGCGCGATGAAGTAGATCACGCGGAAGATCAGCAGCGTCGCCAGCAATTCCTCTTTCGGATATTGCGTGAGCGCAATCAGAATGGCGGCGTCGAAAACGCCGAGGCCGCCCGGCGTGTGGCTGAGAAAGCCGAGCAACGTGGCGAGCACGAAAATCACCACGAACGGGAGCAGCTCTATCGGCGGGTGTGCCGGCAACAGCACATACATCCCAAGGGCTGTCAGTCCGAGATCGAATACGCCGATCAGGATCTGCACAAATGTCAGCCGCGCATTGGGAAGCACGACGGACACGCCCTTGACGCCGATCTCGCGTTTACCGCCAAGGAGCCACAGCAAGTATCCACAGATCACCAGCAGGCCGCCGATGCCGATGGCACGGTTGATCCAGGCCGGCAAATGGTCGATGGCGCTTGCGGCCTCCGGCGCGATCGCCATGCCAAGGCCGAGCACGAAGGCGTTGCCAAGCCAGAAGGTCAGGCCCGTCACGAACGCGATCTTCGCGACATCGAGCAGGCTCAAACCCCAGGCCGAATAAATGCGGAAACGGATGGCGCCGCCGGTAAAGACCGTGGCGCCGAGGTTGTGTCCGATCGAAAAACTGGTGAAGGCGCCCATTGCGGCAATCCGGTAGGGCACGTGCTTGGCGCCGATCGTCCGCAGCGAAAAGAAATCGTAGAAGGTGAGGGTAAAATAAGCTGCGGCCACGAAGGCGGCGGAGGTTGCAATGGTCGATACGGGTACCGCGGAGATTGCAGTCAGCACGCGATCCGGCTGGACGTCGCGCAGCATTCGATAAAGGGCAAAACCCGCCAGAGACAGAACGGCGACGCTCGCCAAAAAGCCGATCTTGTTCCAGCCGATCCTTTCATGAACCGTGCTGACGAAAATAGTCCAAAGCTTTCGCATTCAGGGGCAGGGTCCGGCGTGGTCTCACATCATGGTCGACGCCAGAGCACGGCCGGCGTTCGATTCGCCGATGCACCATCCGACGCAATCGCAACAGTTTTCTAACAGCCCAGTTTCGGCCATATCGTGGCAGCGTCGCAAAACTGAGACATGCGCTGTGCATCGTACAGGCATGCGAATCGATCAGCGACATAACGGCGCTCCCCGGCAAGTGGCACGCCATCGCGCCCGCGGCAAGTCTCAGGAACAATGATGCGTGTTCTTGTCGCCACGGATGCCTGGCACCCGCAGGTCAATGGTGTGGTGCGGACGTTACAGACGCTTGCATCGACCGCCCCCCGTTTCGGCGCTGAAATCGAATTCCTCACCCATCAAGGGCTTCGCACCTTTCCGCTGCCGACCTATCCGGCGATCCGTTGTGCGATCACGGCGCCTGGCACTATCGCGAGGAAGATCGAGGCAATCAAACCCGATGCCATCCATATCGCGACCGAAGGCACGATCGGCCATGCAGTGCGGCGTTATTGCATCGGCCGTCGCATCGCCTTCACCACCAGTTTTCATACACGGCTGCCGGATTATGTGACGGCGCGCGTGCCGATTCCGGAAAGCTGGGTGTGGCGTTGGCTCAGGCGGTTTCATGGCCGCGCCGAACGCGTGATGGTGTCTACTCAGTCGCTGATTTCGGAACTGTCGGACCGTGGCTTCCGCAATCCCGTGTTGTGGCCGCGCGGTGTCGATGGTGAACTATTCGCGCCGCGCAGGGCTGCTCCTCTCGATCTGTCGCGCCCGATCTTCCTCACAGTCGGCCGGGTTGCGGTGGAGAAAAACATCGAGGCATTCCTGTCGCTCGATTTGCCGGGCACCAAGGTCGTGGTCGGTGATGGGCCCATGAAGCCGGAATTGATGCAGCGTTTTCCCCAGGCGGTGTTCGTTGGCGAGAAACATCGGGATGAGTTGGCTGCGATCTATGCCGCGGCCGATGTGTTCGTATTTCCGAGCCGCACCGACACATACGGTCTTGTTATGCTGGAGGCCTTGTCGTGCGGCGTGCCGGTCGCTGCGTTCCCGGTGGCGGGACCAAACGATGTGATCGGCAATGCGTCCGTCGGTGTGCTGAGCGAGGATCTTCGCGAGGCGTGTCTGCGTGCGCTCACGATCGACCGCAAGGCCTGCCGTAATTTCGCTGAGCAAATGACCTGGGAGCGGTGCGCGAAAATGTTCCTGGATAACCTCGCCATCCTGCGCCGGACCGCGGAGGCGGGACGGGAAACTGATGCTGTTCCCCGTCCCGTTTCGCGCGTCGCGTGGCCGTCAGGCCGCTGAGCCTAACGCCGCTTTCACCTTTGCCGGCGTGAACGGCACGGACCGCATGCGTACGCCGGTCGCATCGAAGATCGCATTGGCGACCGCGGAGGGAACAACGGCAGCAGCGGGCTCACCTGCGCCCCATGGCCGCTCGTTGGGACGATCGATCAGGTCGTAGTGGAGCTCCGGCACGTCGGGGAATTTGATGATCGGATAACTCGCCCAGTCGAGCGTCGTGACCATCGACCGGTCCCATTTCACTTCCTCCATCAGCGTGCGGCTCAGCGTTTGGATAACGTTGCCGTCGAGCTGCAGCTTGACGCCCTCCGGATTGATCATCTGGCCGCAGTCGTGAACGAGGTAGAAGCGCGGCACCGTGACCTTGCCGGTGGTGCGATCCACTTCGACATCGGCGACGGCGCCGACATAGGTGCGGACCAGTTCGTACTTCACGTACGACATGCCGCGGCCCTTCATGATATTGCCCGACGCGACCTGTTGTGCGGCGGGACGCGCTTCCCATTTCGACAGCGCCACCAGACGGTCGAGTAACTCGAGGCCGCGCTTGTCGTCGAGATACTTCCGTCGAAAGGCGATCGGATCGGCCTTCGCCTCCGCCGCGAGCTCGTCCATGAAGCTCTCATTGGCGTAGGTGTTCTGCATGCGCCCCGGCGTTCTGATCCAGGATGGCCGGAACACCGTGTTTTCAAGCCGTCGGCACACCGTGCGGACATTGGTGAATTTGTAGGGGATCGCCGAGTTCTGGAAGATATTGCCGGGCGCAATGTCGTCCTTCTGCGGCATTCCGGCGAGAACGGCGCCGGTGAGCGGCACGAGGAAACTGCCGGCCGTCTGTTGTGGAATGAAGAAGTCCGATTCCCAGGCGGCAACATTGCCCGAGGAGTCCATCGCCGCCCTGATATCCACCAAGGTCGGTGGTCCCATCGGCTCCCAGCCATTTTCGTCGGCGCGCGACCATTGCACGCGAACGGGCTTGCCGACCGCCTTCGCGAGGATGGCAGCATCGCCGGCCGCGTCTTCGTGGCCGTTACGGCCATAGCACCCCGATCCCTCCAGATAGATGCAGCGAACGTCATCGGGTGACATGCCGAGCATCTGAGCGAGTTGTTTGCGCAGGGTGTGTGTCGCCTGCGACGCGGTCCAGGATGTCAGCTTGCCATTCTTGAAGTCGGCGATGGCGCACGACGGACCGATCGATCCATGCAGGTTCACAGCAAACTCGTAAGTTGCCGAAACCTTTTTGCCGTCACCCGCGAGCGCGTCTGTCGTATTGCCGGTGTTGCTGGTCACCTGATCCTGCACCACCTTCGTGCCGCGGACATGTTCCCACAACTTCGTCTGATCGGGCAGGGTGGCGGCCTTTGACCACTGCGCCTTGAGCTGTTGCGCAGCCCGGATTGCGTTCCACTCGCTGTTTGCGACAACCGCAAGGAAGTTCTTGTCGCGCACGACACGAACGCCGGGGATGCCCTTCACCGAGCTTTCGTCGACGCTTTCCAGCGTCGCGCCGTAGGCGGGCGGACGGACGACGCGGCCATGCATCATGCCCGGCACGCGGAAGTCCTGCATATAGGTGAACTTGCCCGTGATCTTGTCCGGGATATCGACGCGGGCGATCGACTTGCCGACGAGCTTGTAGTCTTTCGGATTCTTCGCCGTCGCTTTCTCATCCACCTTCAGGTTGAAGGTTTTGCCGCCGATCAGTTGCGCGTAAGTGATCTTCTTGCCGCCGCCGGATATGGTGCCGTCGGCAATGGTGAGGTCTTCCTTTTTAACATTGAGTTTTTTGGCAGCCTCATCGAGCAGCGCATGACGCGCGGTCGCGGACGCGTTGCGGATCTGAATGCCGGCTGACTGAACCGTCAGGCTGCCCCATGTCGTTCCTTGATCCGGCGTAAGGGCCGTGTCGCCGGTGACAAGCGAAACGCCGTTGAACGGCACGTCGAGTTCTTCGGCGCACATCTGCGCCAGAGCCGTACGGATACCGGTGCCGAGGTCGACCTTGCCGGTGTAGAGTGTGACCTTGCCCGCCTTGTCGATGGCGAGGAAAGAGTCCACGTCTGTCAGGGTTACGGGCTTTGCGGGTGCAGCGCCTTGCGCAAGTGCTTCCGAAGCCTTGCCCACGAGACTGAAACTTACAACGAGCGCACCGGTGCTCTTGAGGATGTTGCGGCGTGAAATCTGGATGTTCATGTCTGCCTCCCTCACGCGTAGCTCGAGGCGCGCTTGACGGCCTTGACGATGCGGTCATGCGTGCCGCACCGGCAAAGGTTGTTCGCCAGGGCTTGCTTGATCTGTGCGTCTGTCGGCTTCTTGTTGGTGGCAAGGAAGGCCGCGGACTCCATGATCATGCCGTTAATGCAGTAGCCGCATTGCGCAGCTTGCTCTTCGATAAAGGCGCGCTGCACCGGATGCAGCTTGTTGCCGGAGCTTAAACCTTCCAGCGTCACCACCTTCTGCTTGTCGGTGATGGACGAAACCGGTGTCACGCAGGATCGCACCGCCTTGCCATCCACGTGGACGGTACAGGAGCCACATTGCGCCAGCCCGCAGCCGAAACGCGGACCGTGCAGAGCCAGATTGTCACGGAGAGCATAGAGCAGGGGCATGTCGGGATCGTCGATATCGATCGTGACCCGCTTGCCGTTGACGGTGAGTTGCTTCTTGGCCATCGCGAAACCTCCCGGTTCATCACCCGGCGGCCTCGGCCTGACGGCCGTGCCGCCTTATCGAATGTTGGACAGGCCCATGGTGCTATGGTCTATCCTGGAGCCATTCCAGGGTAGCTTACGCCGATTTGTTCCGCCGCCAAGGCTGATTGCATGATCGCCGCGAAGCGCTGGCTTGACGCAAGCGGGGATCGGGCCTTTTCTGCGTTGCGATGCAGCGGAGACGGCCACAGAGGCGCCAAAGAGAATTAAATGTTCATCACCTTCTTTACTGAGTTGAAATCTGCCGGCGTGCCCGTGAGCCTGCGGGAATACCTCACGCTGATGGAGGCGATGGACAAGGATCTCGCGTCGCGGCGGGTGGAGGACTTCTATTATCTCTCGCGCGCCACGCTGGTGAAGGACGAGCGCAATCTCGACAAATTCGACCGGGTGTTTGGGCATGTCTTCCGCGGTCTCGAACTGATGGAAGACGCGCTGACTGCGGAAATCCCCGAGGAATGGCTGCGCAAGCTCACCGAAAAATATCTTACCGAGGAAGAGAAGAAGCAGATCGAGGCGCTGGGCGGTCTCGACAAGCTGATGGAGACGCTGCGGCAGCGCCTTGCCGAGCAGAAGGGCCGGCATCAGGGCGGCAACAAGTGGATCGGCACCGGCGGCACGTCGCCCTTTGGTGCCTATGGCTACAATCCTGAAGGCATCCGCATCGGCCAGGAGGGCAACCGCAATTTCCGTGCGGTCAAGGTCTGGGACAAGCGCGAGTTCAAGGATTTCGATGACGACGTCGAGATCGGCACCCGCAACATCAAGGTGGCGCTACGCCGTCTGCGCAAATTCGCACGCACCGGCGCGCCGGAAGAACTGGATCTCGATGGCACCATCAAGGGCACCGCGCACAAGGGCTATCTCGACATCCATATGCGGCCGGAGCGGCACAACGCGGTGAAGGTGCTGTTGTTCTTCGATGTCGGCGGGTCGATGGACTGGCATATCAAGGCGACGGAAGAGCTGTTCTCCGC
>JAFAFP010000258.1 GCA_023423415.1 Pseudomonadota bacterium
CTCTTTTGAAGTGCCGCTCCACACCGTGCGGCCACGCTCGATCATGTAATGACGATCGGCGATGGCGACCAGCGCAGCGACATTCTTGTCGATCACCAGGATCGATTGCCCAGCTTTCTTCAACCGCGTGAGGCATTGCCAGATTTCCTGGCGAATCAGCGGCGCAAGACCTTCGGTCGCTTCATCGAGGATCAGCAGCTTCGGATTGGTCATCAGCGCACGGCCGATCGCCAGCATCTGCTGCTCGCCGCCCGAGAGAAGATTGCCCATGTTGCCGGCGCGCTCAGCCAGACGCGGAAATAGTTCGATGACTTTCTCGTAGGTCCACGGATTGTTGGAGCCGGATGTATTGGCTGCGGTCGCAATCAGATTTTCACGCACGGTCAGATTCGGAAAAATCTGACGGCCTTCCGGCACGAGTCCAACGCCGAGCTTGGCGACGCGATAGGAGGCCAGCCCGCGAATTTCCTTGCCGCCGAAGCGGATCACGCCAGCGCGCGCCGGCGTCAGTCCCATGATCGAACGCACCGTCGTGGTCTTGCCCATGCCGTTGCGGCCCATCAGCGTGACCATTTCGCCCGCATTGATGGATAACGACAGGCCGAACAGCACCTGACTGCGGCCATAGCAGGTTTCGATGCCGGACAATTCGAGCAAGGCGTCAGCCATTGATCACCACCGCTTCCTGCTCGCCGAGATAAGCCTGGCGCACTTCGGCATTGGCACGGATCTCTTCCGGCAAGCCGGTCGCGATGACGCGGCCATAGACCAGCACGGAAATCCGGTCGGCCAGCGCGAACACGGCTTCCATGTCATGCTCGACCAGAAGGATCGTGTATTGCTTCTTCAATTCCAGCAGCGTCTTGACGAGACGCGCTGATTCCTCCGGACCCATGCCGGCCATCGGCTCGTCGAGCAACAACATGCGCGGCTTGGTGGCCAGCGCCATCGCGATCTCGAGCTGACGATGCTCGCCATGGCTCATGGCGGAGACGATCGTGTTCGCGCGATGCGAGAGCCCGACACGATCCAGCGCCGCCCGCGCTGGTGCGCGCAGTTCTTCCTCGGTGCGCGCATTCTTCCAGAAATGGAACGAGTTGCCGGCATGGGCCTGCACGGCGAGCGCGACATTGTCGAGCGCGGTGAATCCAAGAAACAGCGAGGTGATCTGGAACGACCGGGCTAGCCCCTTGATCGATCGCAGATAGGTCGGAACCGCCGTGATGTCTTCGCCCGCGAACGCCACCGTTCCGGACGTTGGCGTGATCTCGCCGGTCAACTGACCGATCAGCGTGGTCTTGCCGGCGCCATTCGGGCCGATGATCGCGTGCAACTCGCCGGCCGGCACCGACAGCGTGATGCGATCAGACGCAAGAATGCCGCCGAAGCGCTTGGTGATGCCATCAACTTTCAGCAGAGCGTCAGCCACGGCGGATTTTCTCCAGCAGACTGTCGATACCGCCGCGCGCGAACAGCACGACCAGCAGCAGCATCGGACCGAGGATCAGCGCCCAGTATTCTTTCGCCGCCACGACGGGATGACCGGTGACGAACTCGCCGACGATCGAGATCGCATGCGGCAGCCACTCCTCGAGCACCAGCAGCGCCACGGCGCCGATGACAGGGCCGAGCACAGAGCCCATGCCGCCCAGCACCGCCATGACGATCAGATCGCCCGACCGTGTCCAATGCATGATCGCCGGGCTGACGAAATCGGTGTGATTGGCCAGCAGAATTCCGGACAGCCCGCACAAAACGCCGGCAATGACGAAACAGGCGAGTTGATAACGGAAAGTCGGGAAGCCGATCGCCCGCATCCGGCGCAGGTTCGAGCGCGCGCCCTGGATCACCATGCCAAAGCGGGAATTGACCAGCCGATAAACCAGATAGCAGGTCCCCAGCAGGCATACGAAGCAAACGTAATAGAAGACGGTCTTGTTCGAGAGATCGATCAGACCGGCGAAATCGCTGCGGCGGTAGATCGTCAACCCGTCGTCGGCGCCATAGCGATCGAGGCTGACGCCGACGTAATAGATCATCTGCGCAAAGGCGAGCGTGATCATGATGAAATAGACGCCGCGGGTCCGCAGCGAGAGCGCTCCTGTGATCAGTGCGAACACCGCGCAGGCCAGGAGCGCCACCGGCCATTGGATGAAGCCGGAATTGATCCCTTCATGCGCGAGAATGCCGACGCCATAACCGGCAATGCCGAGATAGGCGGCATGGCCGAAGCTCACCATGCCGCCAAAGCCCATGATGAGATTGAGGCTGACAGCCGCGATCGCCAGAATGACGATGCGGGTGAACAGCGTCATGAGAAAGATGTTGCCGGTCGCCTGTGCGATGACCGGTACGAGGCCGAGAAAAACGACCAATGCGGCAACGAGAATGTTGCGGACCGTGAAGACGTTGTTTTTCATTTGCTGGCCGCCGGGAACAGACCTTCCGGACGCAGAACCAGAATGACCGCCATCACGAGATAGATCAGCATCGAGGACAAGGCCGGCCCGGCCGTGGACGCGGCCGTTTGCGACAGGAACAGCCCCAATATGTCGGGCAGGAAGGCACGGCCGACAGTGTCGATCAGGCCGACGAGGATCGACGCCAGGAAGGCGCCGCGGATCGAGCCGATGCCGCCAATGATGATAACGACGAAAGCGAGGATGAGAATGTTCTCGCCCATGCCGATCTGCACCGTGAGGATCGGCGCCTGCATCATGCCGGCAAGGCCCGCCAGCGCCGCACCGATGCCGAACACAAAGGTGTAGAGCAGCTTGATGTTGATGCCGAGCGCCCCGATCATCTCGCGATTGGAAGCGCCAGCGCGGATCAGCATGCCGACGCGGGTGCGCATCACCACGAGATACAACAGCAGCGCCACCAGCAGCGCGACAAAGATGATCGACAGGCGATAGGTCGGATAATAGACGCCTGGAAAGAGCTGAAAGCTGGTGTTGAGCCAGGATGGCAGCGGCACGCTGAGGCCGGCCGGGCCCCAGATCAGGCGCACCAGCTCATTGAAAAACAGAATGAGACCAAAGGTGCCGAGCACATGATCGAGGTGGTCGCGGCCATAGAGCCTGCGCATCGCGATGACTTCGATCGCCATACCGACAATCAAGGTCGCGATCAGACCCAGAATGATCGCAAACAGAAAGCTGCCCGTGAGCGCGGCGAAGGTCGCCGCGAAATAGGCGCCGATCATGTACAGCGAACCATGCGCGAGGTTCACCAGATCCATGATGCCGAACACAAGCGTCAGCCCGGCCGCCAGAAGGAACAGCAGCAGGCCGAATTGAATGCCGTTCAGCGATTGTTCGATAAAGAGAAGCATAAAGAAACCAGAGTCCCGCCGCCTTTTCAGGAAAGGCGCCCCAACCTCACCGTCATTCCCGGGTAGCGCAGTCTTGCTTGCGCAGGCTGCGTCGCCGGGCCACGTCTTTTTTCTTTTACAAGTTTCTTTTGCAAGACGTGAATGGCCGGGACAAGAGGCGTCAACGACGCCATCTTTGATTATGCCCGGCCATGACGAAATTTACTAGGTCATATCGAAGACGGACGGCGGCCCCTCGCCACCGCCCGGCCAAGATCTAGATCACCACTTCATCGGGCACTTGTCGTGAAACCGATCCTGGCTGTCCTTGACGATGGTCGCGACGGTCTTCAGCGAGAGCGGGAAGTCCTTGTCCTCGCCCTTCACCACGTCCTGCAAATAGAAGTTCTGGATCGGGATGTGGTTGTTGCCATATTTGTAGGAACCACGCACCGACTTGAAGTTCACCTTGCGCATCTCGTCGCGCATCGCGTCCTTCTTCGACAGGTCGCCGTTCGCCGCCACCACCGCGCTGTTGATCAGCTGGGCGGCATCATAGGCCTGGGCGCCGTAATAGGTCGGACGCAGGCCCGGATACTTCTTGCGATAATCAGCGACGAACTTCTTGTTCTGCTCGTTGGGCAGATCGTGCACCCATTGCTGGGCGCCCGGCACGCCGAGCGCAAGGTCCTTCTGCAGCGGCAGCGCAAGTTCGTCGACCGTGAAGGCGGTGTAGAGCGGGATCTGTCCCTTCAGGCCAGCCTGCGCATATTGATTGAGGAACTGCACGCCTGAAGCGCCCGGATAGAACACGAACACCGCATCCGGCTTGGCAGCGCGAGCCTTCGACAGCTCAGCGGAGAAGTCGAGCTGATCCGGCCACTTTGTGTAATCTTCTCCGACCACCTTGCCCTTGAACGTCGTCTTCAGGCCCGACGCCATGTCTTTGCCGGCGGCATAGTTCGGCGCAATGATGTAAACCGACTTCACGCCCTTCTGATTCATGTACTCGCCGACAGCCTGCGGCGTCTGGTCATTCTGCCAGGAGGTCGAGAAGAAGAACGGCGAGCAGAGTTCGCCGGCAATCTGCGACGGACCGGCATTGGCGCTGATGATGAAGGTCTTGGCATCCACCGCCGGCTTCAGCGAAGCAAGCAGCACGTTCGACCAGATGTAACCGGCGATGAAATCGACCTTGTCGGACTGCAGCAGCTTCTCGGTCTTCTGCTTGCCGATATCCGGCTTCTGCCCATCATCTTCATAAATCACTTCGACCGGCAGGCCGCCCATCTTGCGGCCCATGTGATCGAGCGCGAGCTCGAACGAATTGCGCATGTCGGCGCCGATCACGGCGGTCGGCCCGCTGAAGGTCGAGACGAAACCGATTTTCACGGTCTTGTTCTGGGCCAAAGCCGGCCCCGCCGCGAGCGCAAGAACCGCGCCGGCCGCAATCACTGTTCGCATTATAGTTCCTCCGGTTTTTTAGGCCGCCCCTCTTGAGCGTTCCCCTTCATCATATTGAAATCGTCTGGTGACGCCAGCCCCGACATTGAGCGCACGACGCAATCGCCGCTCACGTTTAATGCGTTAACCGGATGAACTCTCCATCCGCAGCTTGAACCGCTGGATCTTGCCAGTCGCGGTCTTCGGCAAGTCAGCGCGGAATTCGATCCAGCGTGGATATTTGAACGGCGCAAGCTTTGACTTCACGTGCTCCTTCAGCATGCCTGCCAATTCGTCACACGCCCTGCCCTGCTCCTTCAGCACAATGAAGGCCTTCGGCTTGATCAACCCGTCGGCGTCGAGCCAGGCCACAACGGCGCATTCGAGGACATCGTCGTGGGTTTGCAATGCGCCTTCAACCTCGAACGGCGAGACATACAGGCCGGACACCTTGAGCATGTCGTCGTTACGTCCGCAATAGACGTAATATCCGTCTTCATCCTGGATATATTTGTCACCGGAGCGCGTCCACTCACCCATGAAGGTGCGGCGCGATTGCTCGCGGTTATTCCAGTACATGATCGCACTGGACGGACCGCGGATCAGCAATTCGCCCATCTCGCCTGGGGACACGGGCTGGCCCGTCTCGTCGATCAACTTGAGTTCGTAGCCCGGCACCGGCTTGCCCGTGGTGCCGTATTTCACC
Source organism: Pseudomonadota bacterium (assembly GCA_023423415.1). Classification (GTDB taxonomy): domain Bacteria; phylum Pseudomonadota; class Alphaproteobacteria; order Rhizobiales; family Xanthobacteraceae; genus Pseudorhodoplanes. The sequence goes on from JAFAFP010000258.1 coordinate 5,463, forward strand.
GCGCCCGGCGCATTCGACAGGAAGATATGCAACATCTCGGTCGAGCCGATGCCATCAAGAATGTCGCAGTTATACTTGTCTCGCCAGCGCTTGCCGACATCCTCCGGCAACGCTTCGCCGGCGGAAACGCAGCGGCGAAACTTTACGTCACTCGGCGCGAGCGCGGAATGACTGGCCAGAAATGCCGCATAGAATGTCGGCACGCCATAGAACACCGTGACCGGGTGCTTTCGCAGCAATGCGGATACGCTTTCCGGCGTCGGACGCTCGTCAAGCAGCACCGTGGTTGCGCCGACCGACATCGGAAAGGTCATCGCGTTGCCGAGGCCGTAAGCGAAAAACAGCTTCGCGACCGAGTAACAGACATCGTCCTCGCGCAGGCTCAGGATCGGTGCGGCATAAAGGTCGTTGGTGAGCTTCAGACTGCCATGCACATGAACTGCGCCCTTGGGCTTGCCGGTCGAACCCGACGTATAGAGCCAGAAGGCAATGTCATCACGCGTGGTTGGCGCGGTGTAATCCTCAGGCTCCGCGGAGGCGATCAGGTCTTCAAAATTATCGTGACCATGCGCATTCATGCCGGACACGACGACATGCTTGAGGTCCGGCGCGTTCGGAATCAGCTTTTCGAATTTCGGATAAAGCGCATCGGAGACGACCAGCATGGTCACGCGGCTGTCGGCCAGCATGAACTCGTAATCAGCCTCGGTCATCAACGTATTGACCGGGATCGCGACCACGCCGGCTTTCAATGCGCCAAGGAAAGCGGTCGGCCAGTCGATGGTGTCGAGCAGGCAGATCAGGATGCGCTCTTCACGCCGGACGCCCTTGGCCCGAAGCGCGGCACCAAAACGCGCTGCGCGGTCGGCGAGTTGACCGTAGGTCCAGCTACCCTTGGAATCGATAAAAGCAGGCTTGTTGGCGCGGCCGGCCGCCAGATTGGACGACAGGATATCGGCGGCAAAGTTATAGGCGCGCGGTATTTCGAGCGCTGCACGTGTCATGCCGTCTTCGCGTCCAAGCGACGCCGCTGCTTGAGCCATGCTTCTTCCCAGTGTGTGATTTTTCTTGGTCTTGGCAGGACCGCCTGATCCGCAGTCTTACGTTATATGAATTATAATGCATGTTGCGTTTGGCCAGTCAACAACCATCGCGCATGGTGGGCAAAGGACTGAAATCGTTGGGCAACCTCCCTTTTTGAAACAGCTTTCTCTTGTGCTACGGCACCAGGAAACAAGGAAAACAATTTGGGAGAAGACCGCCTATGCTGCTGAGCCGCGACCGCATTCTCACAACCCATGTCGGCAGTCTGCCGCGCAACGACAAACTGTCCGACATGCTGGTCCGGCGCGAAGCCGGCGAAGCCTTCGATGCTGCGGAGATGGCCGCTGAAATAGACAAGGCAGTCCGCCATGTCGTCGAGAAGCAGGCGGCTGCCGGTATCGACATCGGCAATGACGGCGAACAGCAGCGGGTCGGCTTCCAGACCTATGTACCACAGCGCATGTCAGGCTTCGGGGGCATCTCCAAGCGCCGGCGCGGCATGGAATTCGAGGAATTTCCTGAACTTGTGAAGTACCTTACCCACCGCTTCCCGCACACATCGAAGCAGCAGAACGCCCCGGAAGCACAAGGACCGGTGAAGTATCTCGACATCAAACCGATCGAGAACGAGCTCGCCCGCGTGAAGATCATCGCCGGCAAAGTCTTTCCGGAAATGTTCATGACCGCGGCGTCGCCCGGTATCATCGCCTCGACGATGCTAAACGCGCATTACAAGAGCAACGACGACTATCTCGACGCGCTGGCACGCGAGATGGGGAATGAGTATCGGGCCATTCACGACGCCGGACTGTTGCTGCAGATCGATGCGCCCGACCTCGCCATGGACCGCACCATGTTCCACCGCGATCTGTCAGATGCGGATTTCGTGAAAGCGGTCGAGAAGCAGGTCGATGCGATCAACAAGGGCATCGACGGCATTCCCGCCGATCGGGTACGCCTGCACATCTGTTATGGGAACTGGGAAGGCCCGCACATCCACGATGTGCCGCTCGCCAGGATTTTGCCCGCGCTCTATCAGGCGAAAGTCGGCGCATTATCGATCGAGTTTTCAAACCCGCGCCATGCGCACGAATATGCTGCGTTCAAGCAACACCCGCTGCCAGCGAACATGATCCTGATCCCGGGCGTGATCGAAACCACATCGAACTTTGTCGAGCACCCGGAAGTCGTCGCCCGCCGCATCGAGGAAGCGGTGACCGCCGTTGGCGACCGCGAACGCGTAATTGCGTCAACCGACTGCGGCTTCGGCACATTCACCAACCGCGAATGGGTCGTGGAACCCGTGGTGTGGCTCAAGCTGAAATCGTTGCGCGAAGGCGCGGATATCGCCTCACAACGTCTTTGGGGCAGAAAGAGCGCAGCGTAACAACGCCGCGCGCTGCGCGATCTAAGACGATCAGGCCTTCTGGGCGACGCCTGCGACCGGCTCCTTCGGCTCGGTCATGCGCACGGCGATCGGCCAGGCAACCCAGAACATGGAGAAGTAAACCGTGATGAAAACAGGTCCGCTCCACGCGCCGAGCGGCCCCTCGAGCGCATAGATCACTGCGACCGTCAGCGCCTGAAGAACCAGGGCGATGATCGTATAAAGAACCATGAGCGATACAGAGGACGACATGGGAGCCTCATTTTGAGATTGAGGCGCCAATCTGCGGCGCGCGGCCGTCAGGGGCCACCTGTCAAGGTTGACAGGACGGAAGACCGTGAGGCTGCAGGCGCGCTGCTTGAACCATGTTCGGAAACCAGCCCGACTATGAAGGACTATTGCCGGATTCCGGGTTCGCGAGCTTTGTTCGCGCCCCGGAATGGCAGCAGGGCATTTCAGGGGGAGATCAACCCCAGCATTGCGCATTTGACGGCGGCCTGAACACGCGTTGCCACGCCGGCCTTGCGCATCGCGTTGTCCATATGGAAATTGACCGTCCGCTCGCTGATGCCAAGAATGACGGCAATATCGGCCGATGATTTGCCACGCGCGACCCAGGTGAGCGCTTCCAGTTCCCGGTCAGTCAGCCGAAGGTCGGTGGCATCGACCTTTTTCTCTGCAACCGCAGCGAGGCGGTGGCGGATGATCGCGGTCAACAACTCGAAATCGATCGGTTTGGTGACGTAGTCGTCGCAACCCAACTGGCGCGCATGGATCTGATGCATGCGTTGCGAGAAGGCCGTGAGGAAGATAAATGGCACGCCGATCGGAAGCAGGTTATCGGAGCGAATGCGCTCCAGGATCTCGAAGCCGGAGACGTCCGGAAGATCGATGTCGCACAGGACGAGATCCGGCTTCTGATTCAAGGCTGACAAGCCTGCGAGCCCCGACTGCACGGTCGAAACGACGAAGCCCTCGTCCTTCAGCACTTCCACCAGCAGCTCGCAGGTGTCTGCATCATCTTCAATGCAGAGGATGTGCGGCTTCGTCACGATTATCATCCTCAGATGGGCGAGCGATCGGCAGACTGATCGTCACCGTGGTTCCTTCATCGATCTTACTGTCGATACGTATCGTTCCACCGTGCGTTTCGACGAATTGCTTCACGACATAGAGCCCGATGCCCGCTCCGTGGCTACCGCGGCTGTTGCGCGCACGGTAATAGGGCGAAAAAATCTTCTCCAGTTCGTCCTCGGGAATCCCGCGCCCCTGGTCGCTGATTGTCAAAACCGCAAAACCGTCGCGGTTGGCGCCGCTGACAGAAACTGTTCCACCCCGCTTTGAGAATTTGACGGCGTTTGACAGGACATTGTCGATGACTTGCCGCAACATGTCGGGATCGCCCGCGATCGTCCTGGGCAGATCCGCAAGATTGGCATCGATCGTGACGCGCTCATCGCCTGTATTCAAAACGGAATCTTCGACGAGAGCCCGCAGGTTTACCTCGCCGACATGCAACTCCGCTGCCCGCTCGCCAACTTCAGAAGCAAGCTGCACCTGTTGCACGATCGCCTGAATATGACGGACAGCGCCGCGGATCTTGTCGGCGCGGAGCATATTCTGGTCGGTATCCGCGAGCCCCCGCTTCAGGAGGAAGGCCTGACCATCAATGGTCGTCAGAGACGTGCCGATCTCATGCGAAAGAACATCGAGAAACCGGCGACTTGTTTCGGCATTGGTTGTTTGCTCTTCCAGATCGGCCTGCATCAGCGCTTCGGTTTTCTTCCGGTTCATGATCAGGAAGGCGATGATCCATTGGGATATGATAGCGATCGCGCGGTTGGCGAAGAACACAACATGCAAGGCGCCTGGCGGAGGAGAGAAGAACGAGCCAAGCACTGACAGGACGCTCGTCAAGGCAGCAAACCAATAAGCGGTCCGGTAACGGCTGAAAATCGCGAGGGCGAGAATGACGGAGTAGATGAAACAGACTGTCACATCGTCTGGTGGCGTGAAGATGTCAAAAATGAATGCGATAAGAATCAGAACCAGAATGCCGCCGGAGACAAGCCATTCTGGCGTATCGCGTGTGGAACGAAACGAAATCAACTCGAACCGACCTTTGCGTTCCTGCAAGCCACAGCACACATCTCGAAAATTGTATCTCGTGCAGAGAACGTATCTAGCGCGCGGACTTCCGCCGCACCACCATATTCGATGTCACTGACCAGCACCGGCCCTCGCCTTGTTGCAGGCCGTCGTGTGCATCCTTACGAGACCTTGTTCCGGGCCGATGCCGATGGCCGCGTTTCGCGCAGTTCGGACACGGTCAGTAGCGAGCAGCCGGCCCACGGCCAGCGGATATCGCCCACACTGTCGCCTGCGAACGCGAGCCCGGGCAACATCGGGCCGATTTTCCGTCTCCCCATGACGGATTCGGAGTTGTAGTATCGGCGCATCACTCGCGCATTAGCGCCAATTCAAACAATACTCGAGGAACCCATGGATCAGTCTGTCCGCAAAATCAGCGCCGAGGACATCAATCCGCGATACAATTGGGGTCGCGCGCTGCCCGCCTTGGGCACCATGGGGGTCGATTTCGAGGAGCGGGTCGATTACCGCCGCCTGCACAATTACCGCCTTGCCCGCGCCCGCATGGCGCTGGACAATTCCGAACTCGGCGCGCTGCTGGTCTTCGACGTCAACAACATCCGCTATCTGACCTCGACCAAGATCGGTGAATGGGAGCGTGACAAGCTTTCGCGCTGGGCGCTGCTGACGCGCGGGAGCGCCGATCCGATCCTGTGGGATTTCGGCTCGGCGGCCGTGCATCACAAACTGTATGCGCCCTGGCTGAAACCGGAAAACTGCAAGGCCGGCCTGGTCGGCCTGCGCGGCACCGTGCATCCGGCTTTCGGCCTGATGAAACGACATGCCGAAGAGATCGCCGCATTGCTGCGGGAAGCCGGCGTCGCCGACATGCCGCTCGGCGTCGATATCATCGAGCCGCCGATGATGTTCGAGCTGGAGAAAGCCGGCCTCAAGGTGCAGGACGGCCAGCAGGTGATGCTCGAAGCCCGCGAGATCAAATCGATCGACGAGATCGCGCTGCTCAACCGCGCGGCGGCGATGGTGGACGGCGCCTATGATCTCATCAACGAGAAACTGCGGCCGGGCGTGCGCGAGAACGACATCGTCGCCGAGGTGAACAAGTTTCTATACACGCACGGCTCCGACGACGTTGAAGCGGTCAACGCGATTTCCGGCGAGCGCTGCAACCCGCATCCGCATAATTTCACCGACCGCATGATCCGGCCGGGCGATCAGGCCTTCTTCGATATCCTGCAGAGCTTCATGGGCTATCGCACCTGCTATTACCGCACCTTCAACGTGGTGCGCGCGACCGACAGTCAGCGCGACGCCTACAAAAAGGCGCGCGAATGGCTCGACAACGCGATGGCGCGCATCAAGCCCGGCGCGATGACCTCGCATATCTGCGAAGCCTTCCCGAAGGCCGGCGAATTCGGCTTCCCCGACGAGATGAGCGCCTTCGGCCTGCAATTCGCGCATGGTCTCGGACTCGCGCTGCACGAGCGTCCGATCATCTCGCGCGTGGTGTCGATGGATCATCCGACCGAGATCAAGGAGGGCATGGTGTTCGCGATCGAAACCTATTGCCCGGCGACCGACGGCTATTCCGGCGCCCGCATCGAGGAAGAGGTCGTGGTCACCGACAAGGGCTGTAAGGTGATCTCGCTGTTCCCGGCCGAGGACCTGCCGATCTCAGCGAAATACTGAACACGCACGTATTGAGGACAACGGCAACCGGACATGACGCCATTGCGGCCCCCGAACTATCGCACACCCAAGCAGGCGGCGGAGGATCGCGCCACGATGCTCCGCACGATCCTGTGGCTGGCGGCCATTCCACCGCTGCTGATCGTGGTGATGGTCTATGGTTATAGCGATCAGGCGCCGGCATTCCTGCGTGAAATCACAGCGCAGCTTGACACAATGTTCGGGCGTCCGGTCTGGTCGATCATCGCGCCCGCGCCGAAATGACTTCGGGACAGCCGCGCCAAATAAAAATGCCCGCTTGCGCGGGCATTTTTATTTACACCATCGGCAGACGTCAGTTCTGCCTGGCCGGTCCCGGCATGTAGCTTGAGATGTTAGGCTTGCCGTTGATGTCGGCCATCCGTTTGATGAACTGCGCCGGCAGGTACATGTTGGGATTCGGCGGATCGAGATTGGCCGCCTTCGCGATGTCGGCAGCAAACGAGTTACAGTTGTAGGTCGTGGCATGCCACGTGGTCTTGGTGCGCTGCAGATCGCGGATCGCCGCTTCGACCCTGCGGAATTCCGCTTCATTCAGCGGCACGCAGAAGCGCGCCGTGAGATATTGCTCATCCTGATCGCCCCACGACACACCGGTTTCCGACGGAACCGGAACCATCATGCCTTGCAGATAAACGTTGGGATCATCCCCTTTCGGATGAAGGCCCGCCACCTTGTAGCTGGCAAAGCGGTTGCCTTCGCCGAGACGGCCATAGAACACGAAGGTATGGCCGTAGCTGACGGCTGTCCGCGACCGAAACTCCACGAAATAGGGCTTGCCTGGCGCCCGCGCAGCTCTGCAGGCGGTCGAGGTCACCGGCATGCGGATCGGCTCGCGCTTGGGACCCTGCACCTGCCGTTGCGCCGGCTTTGCTTTCGGTTTTTCGCTACTGACGGTGACAGGCGGCAAATTGGCCTGCTGGGCGTAAGCTTCGAGTCCGGGTGTCAGCATCAGCACGCCCGCCGCAATGCTGAGAATACCCGAGTAAATTCGTTTGGCCTGCATTCAAACACTCCCCGAGACAGAACGAGGTACGTGACACATCACGACAATTGCCGATGCTTGTGTCAAGCAGCGGCAATGTAAACAAGACCTGCGTTGAGCGCGTTGTGGATGCAGCGCGAACACATCAGGCAATTCGTTTGCTTCTTGATCAACTCGATCGCCAAACGAGATCCACAAAAGCAAAAATCGACCTATGCGGAGTCACCGCATCGGCCGATTTTTTCAACACGCCAGCAGGCTCCGCACAAATCAGCGATTTGGGCAGCCAAAGACGCAGGTTAGAAAGGGGCCGGTCCGCGACCGGCCCTTTCTCAAACCGTAGTCTTAGTACTTGGCGACGACCGGCGCCTTGCCGATCGGAGCCTTGCCGTACTGGGTGCAGCCAGCGGCGCTCAGGAGAGCGAGAACCGCAGCGGTTGCAATCAGAGTCTTCTTCATTGGGAGCCCCCAGGGTGAATCAACAATGCCAGCCTAAATGATGTCGCGGCCGGCTCACTAGTGCAGATTAGCCACACAACATTAACTAAATTACTAAAAAAGCCGGATTTCCACCGCAGCGATGGCGCTCGCGGTCACAATCCATCAACCCCTTACCGGTGGCGCCGGCCTGTGGGCGGCACAGGCAAAGCCAAGAGAATCATGAGATTACGGCAGGGATGCAGGTAATCCAGACGATAACCCGCCCTGGCGAAACGCAGGCCCATCCCTTAAGCATCGCCATCATTCCTTTGCCATAGCCGGCCGGATTGTGAGATGAGCAGGCCACCCGGCCCATACCGCCGGGTTCAGAATTGATGGCGGCGATGCGTATCCGTTTGACCACAGCCCTTTTCCTTGCCTTGACCCTTCCGGCCCTCGCCTCCGATATTTCCGTCCGCGAATACCGAAGCGACGACACCCTGTTGCAGATGGGTCAGCATCGCTTCGACAACGGCCGCATCGTCAATCTGTCGGTTGGGATCGGCAGCGGAGCCTTTCGCCATCCGGACGACCCGCCAGCCGTGATCTGGACCATTGGCGACCGCGGTCCGAACGTCACGTGCGACGAATTCAAATCCATAGCACACATGGATCTTGCCGCATGCCGCGAAACCAAAAACGCGCGCATTTATCTGGCGCCGACCTACGCCCCATCAATCTACCGCGTATTGCTGCGCGATGACGGCACCTTCAGTGTCACAGACGTCATCACACTCAAGGATCGCGACGGCCGCCCCCTGAATGGCCTGCCGAATCCGCTGCGGAGCGCAGCCACCGAAGTTCCTCTCGACAGCCGCGGAAAGCCACTTCAACAGGACGTTCACGGCATCGACGCCGAAGCACTGATCCGGCTGACCGACGGCACGTTCTGGGTCGCCGATGAGAATGGTCCCTCGATCGTGCATCTGCATGGCGACGGCCGCATCATCGCGCGTCATGTGCCGCAAGGCACCGAACAAGATTACGACGGCGCGCACTACGATGTGATCGGTTCGCTGCCCGCGATTCTGGCCAAGCGTCAATCCAATCGCGGAATCGAGTCGCTCGCGATTTCACCGGACGAGCGATACCTTTACGTCATGATGCAGAGCCCGCTCGCCAACCCAGATACGGCAGCGTTTCAGCAATCTCGTAACACGCGCCTGCTGAAAATCGAGCGAACCTCGATGCAGATTGTGGGCGAGTATGTGTATGTGATGGACGATCCGCGAAGCTTCCGCCGCGATCCATCCGATAGCGCCGCCGACCCGCGCATCAGCGAAATCCTGGCGATCGGGCCCGACCGGCTGATCGTTCTCGAGCGCACCGAGAAAACAACGAAGCTTTACGAAGTCGATGTTTCGTCGGCGACCAATATTCACGGAACCCCTTGGGACGATGTCAAAACCCGGCCCACACTCGAACAGGTCGAACTACACGATGCGATGATCGAGCCGATGATCAAAAAACTGCGTTTTGACAGCGCCGATTATGCCTCCGTCGCCGCAAAAACCGAGGGTCTCGCGTTGCTTGCAGATGGCGCAATCGCCCTGATCAACGACGACGATTTTGGAATCAGCGGTGCACACACTCGGATCATCGTCGTTCGTGGCTTGGCATTCGAGCCCCGCTGAGGTTGCACTGTCGCCGGGACAATCCAGAAGTTTGTTGCACGCTCATTTTAATGCGCGAATTATTGCGCGAATGAACCTTCATCCCTGTCATGCGCGGATCTGATCCGCGCATCCATCGTTCTCCATAGATGGATGGTCAATACCGACCAGGGTCCGGCGCCTATCCCCTATTCTTCAGCACCATGCACGCACCGCCCGCTTTCCTGAGCTGATTGCACAGCGCATCCGCCTGCGTCCGCGTATCGGCGCCGATGCGCACCTGATAGAATGCACGGGAGCCGCGCGACCGCAGCAGCGAAGACTGGATGCCGGGATCTTTCCCCGCCAACACCCCACCATAGCGACGCAATGCGCGCGCATAGCTGGCCATCGCGTTATCCCGCGAGAAACCGGCTGCAAGCTGCACGCCCCATGGCTGCGACAATGTACGCGCCACATGCCGTGTCAGGCTGTCCATGAACGGGGTCGGCGTCTTTTTCAACATCGCCATCAGTTCGCCGCAACCGGGCGTCCGTTTGGACTCGGGCTTCTTGACGTCACCCTTCTCAGCCGGTTTTTTTGACTCGGCCGCCCAGTCATCGACGGTCAGGCCGGTAATCGCAGATACATAATTGCGCGTTTCGCCCGGCATGTAGCCGGTGCCGTCCAGCCATTCCCGAATGCGGCGCGGCCCGGCATTGTAGGCAGCAGCAGCCAGTCCGAGATTGCCGAACTGACCCCACAATTCCTTCAGGAACTCGGCCGACTTGGGCAACGCCTGCACGGGATCGAATGGATCGAGCAAGCCACGTTCGGCGGCCGTGCCCGGCATGAACTGCGCCATACCCTGTGCCCGGTCACCGTTGCGGGTGACGGGCCCGACAGCGTTGGCGCGAAAGCGGCTCTCCTGCCAGATCACACGCGCAAAGAATTCGACCGGCAAGCCATGATCGCGTGCGGCGGATTCGATCATCAGGCAGATGGAATCGTCCGGCGTACCGGCTTGCGCTTCACCATCGCCAAGAGGCGCGAGGAGAATAAAAGCCAGCACCTGAAGACACCGCCTGGTCACGGAAATGACGGTGAGAGTTTGCGTCCCGCTCGGCATATCCGCACCGGCCTCAAGCTGGCGCAGATCGCCTTGACCTGCCTGGCCGGCGAGCAGGCTTCCGTCTGATCATCTCCAGGACTGCATGCACGCGGCTTCGCGCGTTAAGCCATAGCTCAGCGTTGACGCACTCTACTCCCTCGCCCACGTCACACCTCCGGCGGATTGACGTCAGAACGTACTCTTCAACTTCAGATGTTCCATGCGATTGATCGACTGCACGTCGAAATGCTGGCTCTTACCCTCACGCTCAACATCCAGCGGCACGGTGGCGCCGGCCGATCCCAACGACCAAAGCTTGCGATAAAAGTCCGGCAACGTCTTCGGCGTTTCGCCTGCCACATTGGTAATCAGATCGCCGCGCCGCAGACCCGCTTTTTCGGCCGGACTTTGGGGCGTCACACGCGCGATCAGGAGCCCGCCTTCTGACGGTTGCGTGTTCAATCCAATCCACGGCTTGGGGCTGCCGCTCACCGCACCATTGGCAATGAGATCAGCGAGGATCGGCGTCAGCAGATCGGTGGGAACATACATGTTACCTGCCGTGCCGCCACCATTGCCCGGCGCATCGCCGACGATCAGCGAGCCGACACCCACCAGCTTGCCCTCACGCGTGATGAGCGCAGCGCCGCTCCAATGCGAGTGCGCCGGCGCGGTGTAGATCGCACCGTCAATCAGATATTCCCAGGAACCGGCAAATTCGCGCCGTGAAACAACGAAGGCCGGCGCAATTCCATCCCGGCCGCCGAAGCTTGCCGCCAGGACCGGATCGCCGACTTTCAGATCGGTCGATTTGCCGAACGGCATCGACCGCACTTTCAGGGGCGCTACCGCCTTGAGCAAACCGAATCCGGTGTCGTTGTCATAGCCAACCACCGTCAGCGGTATTCTGCGCCCATCGTTGGTGATGGCTTCGGCAGCATGCGCTTCGACCATCAGATATCCGATGGTCAGAACGAGACCGGAATCGTCAATCACGATCCCCGAACCGTCACGCTCTGCGCCGAGATTATCGACCGTACGACCATCCGGATTGATGTAGGTTTTGATCCGCACGACCGAAGACAACAGATCTTCGGTAACCGGCTTGGCGTTCTGGTCCTGTGCGACGGCCTCGTGGTTGCGACCTTGCAATGCAAGCAGGCACAGAACCGAGACCAGCAACAGCACCACACGCAACCGCAGCGACTTTTGCATCAGGGCCTCCCATGGCTCATCGCCCGGCACGGCTCGAGTTAACAGAAAGCTCGACAAAGCGCGTTCGACGTATTTGACGAAACTTCAAGCCGCTTCCCTGAGGATATCAAGGAGAGCTTTTCGAATCGGTCCGTGAGACCGATACTGAATATAGGGGCATTGCAGCCTGAAAGAACAAGAGGGCACAGCCGACGCACCGTCTGTTTTGTTGCTTTTGGTAGCCGATCCGGAATGCGCCGACCAAAATTTGTTCGGCAACTTTTAGACATCTGCGTTCAAGACAGCGCCCGTTCTAGGACGCCCAGGGATCGTATGTTCCAAACGTCCAGACATGACCCTCGACGTCGCGACAGGTATAGTCGCGTCCGCCGTAGTCCTGCGTTACCAGCGGAATGACAATTTCGGCGCCCGCCGCCTTCGCCTGCGCATGATGCGCGTCGGCATCGCCAACCACCAGATAAATGCTCTGGGTCGCACCGCCTGCATCGCGCGGTGACTTCATCAGATTGCCGTAAGCAGACTCTTTCACCGAACCGACCATGATCATCGCATTGCCGCAGGTCAGCTCGGCATGGGCGATGGTATTGTTGTCGCCCGGCACCACCATCTTCTTGTCGAAGCCGAATGCCTTGCAAAGGAATTCGATCGCGCCCGGCGCATCCCGGTAGGTGAGGCACGGCACGATCGGGGACTTGGTCGTTGCGGCTTTTGAGCATATGGTCGCTCCTGAGGGTTTGCGGTCTGCGGTTATTGGGAGAGGAGGCATGCTTCCCTCCCGAACATAAACTTGCTGTTCCATCCGATCAGCAGAATGTGACCGAAAAATTTTGGAATAGTGCATCGCCCGTCGGGTTGCCCGGAACAGGACTGTCGTCGCACCCGGACAGGAGAACCCGATGAAACCGATTCTGGCCATAGCCGTTGCAGTTGTGGCGGCAAACTTCGCAACGGTCGCGCTCGCCCAGACCGCTCCGACCAAAATCGGAGACAGCGCGAAGGGAAAGGTTCTCACCGATCAGAAGGGAATGACGCTTTACGTTTTCGACAAGGATGCAGAGGGCAAGTCAGCCTGCAACGGTCCTTGCGCGACCAACTGGCCGCCGCTGGCGGCGGCTGCCGATGCAAAAGCGGAAGGCGTCTATACGATCATCACGCGCGACGATGGCGGCAAGCAATGGGCCTATAAAGGCAAGCCGCTCTATACGTGGACGAAGGATGCAAAGCCCGGCGACATCACCGGCGATGGCGTCGCCAACAATGCGTGGCATGTGGCGGCGCCGTAAAGAGCCTCAGATGACGCGAATGTCGTGGCCGGGCTTGACCCGGCCATGCGTTTTCTTTGCAACTCGGCACTATTCCAGTCCCGTCGGAACGTTCTTGTTCTCGCTCGTCAGCTTCATGCCCGACGCCGCCGCCATGGTTTCCATGAGCGTCGCGAAATCCTTCTCGAGATAAGCCTTCGGATCAGCCTGCAGGATGGCGTTGCCGATATGGCCCTGCAGGACTTCGCGCGTCGCCGCAGTCGCCGGCATCGGCACTTTCCACTCCCGGCCAAGCTCGAGGCCGAGATCGATATCCTTCAGCAGCAATTCGGGGGTGAAGGTCGTCGTCCAGTCGAGATTGACCAAAGCCGGCGACTTGTACTTGGTGAAGGTCGAGCCCATCACGCCGTTATTCATGAAAGCGAGGAATGCCTCGCGCGGCACGCCCATCTTGTTGGCGAGCAGCGTGATCTCGATCAGGTTCTGGATCACAACGGCAAGCATGACGTTGTGCGCGATCTTGCAGATACGCGCGAGCTCGCCGTCGCCCACATAGGCCACGCCATTCGGCGCGAACACCTTCACCAGATCCTCGACCTTGCGGAACGCCGCTTCCGGGCCCGACGCAACGGCGGAAAGCTTGCCGGCCTTGATCACCTTGGCATTGCCGCTGACGGGACACGCGACAAGTGCGGCGCCCAACGAAGACAGTTTTGATCGAAGCGCGACGGAATCGTCCACCGAGATCGACGAACAATCGACAACGATCGGCGGCATCTTGCCCTTGCCGTTCGGTACCACGCCATCCGCACCATAGAGGACGTTCATGACGTCCTTGCCGGTTGACACCATCACGAACAGCACGTCGACACCGGCGAGGTCGGACAGATTGTCAACGACCGTCCCGCCATACTGCGTCAGCGGCTCGGCCTTGGACTTTGTCCTGTTCCAGATCGAGACCTGATGACCGGCCTTCAGCAGACGCTCGGCCATCTGGTAGCCCATACGGCCCATGCCAATCCAGCCGATCTTTGTATTCGTTGTCGCCATACGTGTTTTCCTCCCACGGCGTTATGGCTTGTCAGGTAACACAGGCGTCGATTGCTGCAAGTCCGGAACAGCCGACGCTCCGGATTTGCGCGACGAAGGACGGCATGTTTTGCTCCCGAGCCAATGCAATATTCAAATTTTCAGGGGACGAAATGCCAGTAGAACCGATTGAAGTCGCTGTCATCGGCACCGGATGGTGTGGCGGAATTCGTGCCGAAACGCTATCGCGATACCCGCTCGTGAAGAAGCTGCATGTTTGCGATATCCGCCCTGACCGCCTGAAGGAAATCAAGCAGTCCACCAATGCCGCGGTCGCAACGGCTGACTATCAGGACATCGTCAGGAACGACGCGGTGAAAGTGGTCTATATCTCGACCACGCCGGAGAGCACGCATTACCCGATCGCACGCGATTGCCTGAAGGCAGGAAAGCACGTGCTGCTGGAAAAGCCGATCGCGCTTGAACTCTATGAAGCCGATGAGCTGATCGCGATCGCCAAGCGCAACAATGTGAAGTTTACGATCGGCTATTCGCAACGCTTCAACACGAAGTTTGCCTACGCCAAGAAGAAGCTGACGGACGGGACGCTGGGCAAGCCGGTCTCGGTGATGGTGAGCCGGCATCTGTCGCGCAGTCTCGGCAAGAAGATCGCCAGCCGTGTCCGGCTGTCACCGGCTGCAATGGAATCCACCCACGACCTCGACATCGTGTTCTGGCTGCTCGAGCCTGCCAAACCCGTGAGCGTTTATGCGCAAGGCGCCTATGGGTACATGCAGCCGGTGAACGGCTCCTACGACGTCATGTGGACGACCGTGAAGATGGACAATGGCGCACTCGTCGCGATCGGCGGCGGATGGAATCTGCCGCCCAGCTACCCGAATTACTGCGCCACCACGATCGAGATCACCGGCACCGAAGGCTCACTTTTTCTCGATGACACCTCGCGCGACAACTGGCTCAATACCGTGAACGGTGGCACCCAGTATCCGATGTCCACCATGCCGGGCGAGCAGGTCGATCACGTCTATGCCGGCCAGATGGGGCCGGAAACCATCCACTTCCTCGAATCCTGCATCATGGACCGCCCGCCGATGGTCTCGCCGGAAAGCGCGCGGACGGTGATGCAATGTTACCTGGCCGCAGACCTGTCGGCGGAACGGAACCAGCCGGTCGAAATCCCCCTGAGCAACGAGACACTGGCCGGCATCGCCGACATGATCAAAACGCAGCGGACACCTGTGGCCTAGACGCTACAGGCTTTTTGTCCCGCAGGCGCTAAAGGGAGTCGAAGCGAAGCGGGCTGGACCTGCTTCGCCTCCAGTGTTCAAAGTGGCGTGGTTCCGCCTGAGTTTGCTGCGGATTTACACTTCGCCTTCATACTGCCCTAACTATCGCATAAGCGAACCGCTCCTCAGGGGACTACGGCAAAATGCGGCGTTTGGTCTTGTTGTCTTCGTTGGCGACCGTCGGTTTGGGAATCGCCACGGCTTCGGCGCAATATTCGTACCCGTCCGGCGGCTACCGTGACTCCATCATGGCTCCGGAGCCGAACGACCGTCAGGTCGCACCGAACGTGCCGCGCACGGTCGAGAGCCAGCCGCTGCCGGCGATTGGCGGCGGCGAAGCGCCCTATCAGACAGCCCCCTATGGCGCGCCCCAGCAGCAGGCAATGCCCGGCGAAAGCCAACCGCCGTCGCAGGACCGGAATTATGGCCGTCCGCAGTATGGCGCGAACCAGCCGTACGACCAGCCTTATGCCTCCAACGCCTATCCGGGCTCGGGCAGCAATTATCCGAACAATTCATATCAAGGCGCGCCTTCCTATCAGGGCGCGCCGCAGCAGCAGGGCGGCCCCTATTCGCCGCCCCCCGGTCAGTATCCTGGCGGACAGTATTCGTCCGGCGGCCAATATCCGGGTGGTCAATACAATCCGGGTGCACCGTACAATTCCGGCGAGCAGTATGGCGCAGCACGCCCCGATATCCCGCGCCCACCGGGATCGGTTGACGGCTATCGGCCGGGTTACGGCGCAGCGCCGACCAATCTTGCGCCCGGCATGAACTCGGCCACTGGCTCAGTTCCGGCGCCTGGCCGCACCACGATTGCAGCGCTGCCGCCGGAAGATCAGCCGGAAATCGGTCAACCGAAGGAACTGCCACCGCAGTTCAAGCGGCAGGTCGTCGATTACAAGACCAAGGAACCGGCCGGAACGATCATCATCGATACGCCCAGCACCTTCCTCTACTTCGTGAATGGTGACGGCACCGCGATTCGCTACGGCATCGGCGTTGGCCGCGAAGGCTTTACCTGGAAAGGCACTGAAAAGATCACCCGCATGGCGGAATGGCCCGACTGGCATCCGCCGGCCGAGATGATCGAACGTCAGCCTTATCTGCCGCGCTTCATGGCCGGCGGCGAGAGCAACCCGATGGGCGCTCGCGCGCTGTATCTGGGCAAGACGATTTACCGCGTCCACGGCACCAATCAGCCATCCACCATCGGTCAATTCGTGTCGTCCGGCTGTATTCGCATGCTGAACGAGGATGTGCAGGATCTCTACACGCGGGTGAAGATCGGCACGAAGGTTGTCGTGCTTGGCGACAGCAAGGGTCCGTCGGCCTCCAATACCTCCGCTTCGCGGTAACAGCTAAAATCGCCGCCAGGAAATCGTCCTCGGCGGCGATTTCCTGTTGTCTGTCTTAAGCTTATCAAATTCTCCGAATGACGGGTCCGGACGAATCAGAAAGATTCGTTCGATGGTCGAAGTTCGCCTTGGGCGATCGACACAGCATTTTGTCTGCCTATTCAGTTGTGATGCGTGCTGCGCCCGCTGGGGCGATCGAAAACGATTTCGCTGGCCGGATTCTCCGCAATGCTTCCCGATCTTCGGATCGTCATCGTCGCCGTCATTTCGACGTTTCTGTTTACGGTCGGCGTCGGCTTTTACACGTCGTCGCGGTTCATCATTGAACCGCGCAAATCGGATGCGCTCGCGGCGCTCGACGATAGCCCGATCAATCGCATTGCGCTGAACTGGCCTGAGCCGGTTCAGCAAGCGAAGCAGCTCGATCTCGATTTTGCGGTGACTTTGAACGGCTCACGCAATCCGGTCCGCGATGTCACCAGCGAAACCACCGCGACACATGCGGAACTGCAAAGGGTGCCGGCGCGGTCGACGACCACCGACAGCGTTGCCGCAAATCCAGCCGCGACCGACGCTGCTTCGGCTGCTGACAAGCAGGCGGACAAGGCAGCGGTTCGCGATCAGAATGACGAGCCGTCTCAGCCGATTGAAAGCGCCGCTCAGAAGGAAGCCGCCTCCGTTCAAACCGTCCAGGACGCTTCAACCGTTCCCGTACGTGAGCTTTCGCCGCCGATAGCCGGATTGTCGCTGACAGTGAAAGGAGTCGAGGCCATCGTCGTTCCAGCGATACCTGTAGAGGACCGGACGACAACCGCATCCATCGCAGCAAAGCCTGAAATCTCAGCAGAAACGGCTCAGACGGAAGCGCAAAAGAGCGAGATCGTCGCACAAACCGAGCACCCCGCGCCAAAAGCCGAAGTCGAATCCACGAGCCAGCCCATTCCTGAAACAACCGGAACAATCGCACTTCCGAAGGACAACATCCCGCTGCCGCAAGCAAGACCCGCTCGCACGGCACCGGGATCGAAGAAGGCAGTCACCGCGGCCAAGCGCGCGAAAAAATCTGCCAGGAATGGGAAGCGCGCGCAGGCACGTCCCATTCCACCGGCGCCAAAGGTGAGCTTTCCATTCAACCTCTTCACCCAGCAGCAAAATTCCACGAACTCTTCCGCCCCGGCTGCTCCTATCGCTTCGACCGCACAGACCGCGAAAAGACCCTGACGCTTCTTCGCGCTTGTGCCTACATCGGCTAAAGCATCACCCGATGCCGGATAGAAGGCCGATATGACACCGTTATCGATTCTGGATCTGTCTCCCGTCCCAGCCGGCGGATCCGCGGCACAATCGCTGCGCAACAGCCTCGACCTCGCATGCCATGCCGATGCGCTGGGTTTTACGCGCTACTGGCTGGCCGAGCATCACAACCTCGCCAATATCGCCAGTTCCGCACCCGACATCATGATCGGCCAGATCGCCGCGATTACGAAGCACATGCGGATCGGTTCCGGCGGCGTGATGCTGCCCAATCACGCGCCGCTGACCGTTGCCGAACGGTTCAAGGTGCTGGAAGCGTTGTTTCCGGGCCGGATCGATCTTGGTCTCGGCCGCGCTCCCGGGACAGATCACGTTACCTCGATTGCGCTACGACGGCGGCTGGATGTACGCGAGGATGATGACTTCCTCGACCGATTTCAGGAATTGCTGCTGCTGGAGAACAACGGCTTTCCGAAGGATCATCCGTTCCGCAACGTTCATGCGATGCCGAATGACGTCACGCTGCCGCCGATCTTCTTGCTCGGATCGAGCGACTACAGCGCGCAGCTCGCGGCATCGATCGGCGCAGGCTTTTCATTTGCACATCATTTCGCGAGTCATGACGCGAAAGATGTCATGCGTGTCTACCGGGAGAAATTCCAGCCATCGCAGCATCTCGCAAAACCCTACGCCATTCTCGCTACGGCGGCGGTGGTTGCCGACACGGCTGATGAGGCCGAGCGCCTCGCGTCCACAATCGACCTCAATTTCGTGCGTCGCGCTCAGGGATTGTATGCACCGCTGGAAAGTCCGGAGGTTGCGCTCGCCTATGATTATTCGCCGATCGATCGCGAGCGGATCAAGCTGAACCGTACGCGCCTGTCTGTTGGAACACCCGCTGTGGTGAAGGAGCGTCTCGACGGATTGATCGAATCCACGCAGGCAGACGAAGTGATGATCACCACGATGACCTACGATCATCAGGCACGGAAGCGCTCCTATACCCTGCTGGCGGAGGCATTCTCACTCGCACCACCGCATGCTAAGCCCGCCAGTCTTTGAAATTCGCGAAAGGGAGAGAAGACCTTGGGCAAGCATCTATCGCTCACCACTACCGACAATCATACGCTGGGCGCCTATCGCGCCGATCCGGCCGGCACGCCGAAGGGCGCAATCGTGGTCGCGCAGGAGATTTTCGGCGTCAACAATCACATCCGCAATGTGTGCGACCGGCTGGCAGCCCAAGGCTATGTCGCGATCGCGCCGGCCCTGTTCGATCGCTTCGAGCACGATTTTCAGTCAGGCTATTCGCCCGAAGAAGTTGCTCATGCCCGTCAGTTCATCGCCAAGATCGACTGGGACAAGATGCTGCTCGATGTCCAGGCCGGCATCGACAACGTGAAATCCGTCGGCCCTGTGGCCGTCATCGGATTTTGCATGGGTGGCAGCGTTGCGTTCCTCAGCGCGGCGCGCCTGAACGGCCTGTCGGCAGCGGTGGCCTTTTATGGCGGCGCCATCGTCAAATTCGCCGACGAGAAACCGAACTGCCCGGTACAGATGCATTTTGGCGAAACCGACGCGAGCATCCCGATGTCCGATGTTGAGATCGTCAAGCAGAAGCGTAAGGATGCCGAGATTCACGTTTATCCGGCCGGCCACGGATTTTGTTGCGACGAGCGCGCGAGCTATGATGATGCCAGCGCCAAGCTCGCATGGCAGCGCACGTATGACTTTCTCAGCAGGAATATGAAGTAGAGCGCGCTAGCGTTTTCGAGCGAAGCAGGCACCGGTTCGCGTCAAGAAAAACGCGTCAAAAAAACCTAGAGCCTCAGGCTTTGAGGCCATCAAAGCCGGGAGGCTCTAGAACCAGCGCTCTTTCACCGTGATGGTGTCGCCCGGACGCATCGGATAGTCGGGCGGCACCGGACCGCGCATCGTCTCGCCGTTGAAATTGCGCGCCAGGATGATGTCGGTCTTGCTCGCGCGCGGCGCAAAGCCGCCGGCGATTGCGACCGCGGCTTCTACGGTCATGTTCGGCACATACGGATATTGTCCGGGCGCATTGACTTCGCCGAGGATGAAGAAGGGGCGATAGGCCTCGACCTCTACCGAAACATGGGGGTTGCGGATATAGCCATTGCGCAGACGCGCGGCGATGGCGCGCGACAGATCGGTCGTGGTGACGCCGCGTGCATGGACCAAGCCGATCAGCGACATCGACACGTTGCCGGCCGCATCGACGATGTAGGAATTGGTCAGACCGTCCTGTCCGAACACCTGAATGCGAAGCCGATCACCGGCATCGAGCAGATAGGGTGTATCAAATCCCGTGACGCCCGGGGCTGGGACGTAAGGGCCCCCGGCCGCAACCATCACAGGCGCGGCAGCCGCAGCCTCAGGAGCGACATAGGCCTGCCGCTGCGCGCACGCGGGCAATGCCAGCGCGGCCAGCAAAACCATAAAGGAGCGGTGGGCCTTGGGCCGCATCGACGAATCCGGGCAAAAGTTCAAACCCGATTAACGCCCCCTATGGTTAACAAAGTCTGACCTCGGCCCCGTCTCCCAGGACGATGGACTATTTGGCGGCTTCCCGGGCGGCCAGCTTGCGCTTTGAAGAAGGCATCTCCTCCGGCGGCTTGCTCTTTTCCGAAATGCGATCCGAAATGGCGATGACCAGCATCGAGCCAAGAAAGACGACGTGGATGCCGGCCAGCCACCACAGTTTCTTGTCGTCATAACTGCCGACATTCATGAAGGCCTTCAGCACCTGAATGGCCGATATCGCCACGATCGACGACATCAGCTTCATCTTCAGACCGCCGAAATCAACCTTGGTCATCCATTCCGGCCGGTCATGCGATTCAATCTCCAGCCGGGACACGAAGTTCTCGTAGCCGGAAAAGATGACGATCAGGACCAGATTGCCGACCAGCACCAGATCGATCAGCGCCAACACGCCGAGAATGACTTCGGATTCGGAGGCAATGTGAATCTTGATGACGAACGTAAAGAGCTGAACCACGAAGTGGATCAGAAGCAGCAGCAGGCTGATAACAAGACCGACATAAAACGGCGCCAGCAACCAGCGGCTCTGAAACAAAAATCCTTCAAGGAAATGCTCGTATTTGCGCATGTGCCCCTCGACGCAAAGGATGGTATTAACGCCTCACGGGGCGCAATGGTTGCGGCACCCACAAAAAAGGCGGGGCCAAGCCCCGCCTGCCAAAGTCGCTATTCAGCAGCGCTCGTCAGGCCGCCACACCCGTTCCAATCGGGCAGCTCACGCCGGTGCCGCCGAGACCGCAATAGCCGAACGGATTCTTCGCCAGATATTGCTGGTGATAGTCTTCGGCAAAGTAGAATTCCGGCGCGTCGAGAATCTCGGTCGTGATCTCGCCATAACGCTGATCGGCCAGAGCCTTGGCGAACATGGCCTTCGATTCCTCTGCAGCTTTGCGTTGGGCACCATTGAAGACGTAAATGCCGGATCGGTATTGCGTACCGACATCGTTACCCTGCCGCATCCCCTGGGTCGGATCGTGATTTTCCCAGAAGGTTTTCAGCAGCTTCTCGTAAGAGATTTTTTTCGGATCGAAGACGACCAGTACAACTTCATTGTGCCCCGTACGGCCCGAGCAAACTTCCTCGTATGTCGGGTTCGGCGTTGGACCTGCGGCATAACCGACGGCGGTGACAAACACCCCATCGCCCAGTTCCCAAAACTTCCGTTCCGCGCCCCAGAAACAGCCCATACCGAACATCGCCATCTCGGCACCGTCCGGATACGGCCCCTTCAGCGGGTGACCATTGACGAAATGGCTGGCGGCCGTCGGAATAGGGGTGCTGCGCCCTGGCAATGCCTCGGCCTTGGTCGGAACGGTCAGTGACTTCTTGAACGTGAACATCGAAGACCTCCCAAAAACTGCCGCTCATATAGGGATTCGATAAGGAGGACGCATCCGGTTGGCGAGCACCTCACGGTAACGAATAGCACCTCGGGCGAAGGGCTTCACCGGCTTCCCCTTGTCCGTTGTTCCCCCTATGCTGCCGCCGACTCGGCCGTCCGGCCACCGGCCCGTTCAGGAGATGCCATGAAATTCAAGTTGCCTGCGCTCGCGCTTGCCGCGGTTCTATTCGCAGGGCCCGCCGTCGCCCAGCCATCGACGCCGCCGCCATACGGGGCGCCTATTACGCTGGAACAGGCGAAGAAGGTCGTGGCTGCGGCCGAAGCCGAGGCGGTCAAGAACAACTGGCAGGTATCGATCGCCGTGATCGACAGCGGCGGTCATCTCGTGATGCTGCAGAAGCTCGACAATACGCAGCTCGTGTCGATCCGCGTTTCGGAGGCGAAAGCGAAGACGGCGCTCGGATTCCGCTTGCCGACCAAGATGTTGGAGGATGCGGTGGCGGCCGGCGGCGCCGGATCGCGGCTGCTGGCGCTGGATCAGATTGCGCCATTCGAAGGCGGCTTCCCGATCATCGTCGATGGCAAAATCATCGGTGCGATCGGTGTTGCGGGCGTATTCTCGTCGCAGGACGCCCAGATTGCAAAGGCCGGCCTCGCCGCCATCGACAACCCGAGCAGGTGATTGCTCGGGTTTCCTCTGCGGCCGCTCGGGTCACGCGATCGGCCGTCGTCTCATTTCTCTGATCGAGCGATCACAGGCTACCGGGCGTAGCCGATCAGCGGCCTCCTTCTGCGTCCAAGCAGAATGAAGATGCCACCGATAAGCCCGAAGATGAGCCAGGCGGGCTGATCGAGTATGGTGGTGATCCCGGGGTCCCAAACGGCTGCCGGCAGGCTGGCCTGAACCTGAGCCTGTCCCGCCTGCAAACTTCCGGCATGGACATCGGTCCAGAACTGCCCGAGTTTGTAGATGGCGACACGGCTATCGGCGATTGATCTGGCGCCGTCATACATCAAAAGAATAAAGCCGACGGCCAGCGTGACAATGCCAATCAGTCGAAGCAGCGAGCGAATCATGGTGGCTTCCCCGAACCCGGATATAGGACCGGTTCAGCGCAGACGCGAGTGGTAGTATTTATACCGTCCTTAGCGAACCCGTTCAGAATATCCAGACGTTCTGAACGCCATTTCGGTTCATCACTTGAGGCGAAGATAGCTGTTCCGGTAACGTCGTCCCAATCGGCTAACCGCCAAAAAAACGTCCCCGTTCAAGGAGTTGTAATGTCCTCTAAATTGCCGGGCCGCGCCAAACGGCCGCACTTCACTGACCAGGAAGCACTGCTGTTCCACTCCGAGGGACGCCCGGGCAAACTGGAGGTCGTCGCAACCAAGCCGATGGCGACCCAGCGCGACCTGTCGCTGGCCTACTCACCGGGCGTCGCCGTGCCTGTGCTGGCCATCGCCGAAGATGAAAGCCGTGCCTACGACTATACGACGAAGGGCAATTTCGTCGCTGTCATCACCAACGGCACGGCGATCCTCGGCCTCGGCAATCGCGGTGCTCTGGCGGCCAAGCCGGTGATGGAAGGCAAGTCGGTGCTGTTCAAGCGCTTTGCCGATATCGACTCCATCGACCTCGAAGTCTCGACGGAAGACCCCGATGAATTCATCAACTGCGTGAAGTATCTCGGCAAAGGCTGGGGCGGCATCAACCTTGAGGACATCAAGGCTCCCGAATGCTTCATTATCGAGCAGCGCCTGCGCGAACTGCTCGACATCCCGGTCTTCCACGACGATCAGCATGGCACCGCGATCATCGCCGCCGCCGGTCTGATCAACGCAATGCATCTGACCGGGCGCGACGTGAAGACCACGAAGCTCGTCTGCAACGGCGCAGGCGCGGCCGGCATTGCTTGCCTTGAACTCCTCGAAGCGATCGGCTTCCCGCGCGAGAACCTGA
Source organism: Pseudomonadota bacterium (assembly GCA_023423415.1). Lineage (GTDB taxonomy): Bacteria > Pseudomonadota > Alphaproteobacteria > Rhizobiales > Xanthobacteraceae > Pseudorhodoplanes. The sequence goes on from JAFAFP010000258.1 coordinate 29,191, forward strand.
TCCTTTGCGACACAAAAGGCGTCATCTATCAAGGCCGCACCGAAGGCATGAACCAGTGGAAATCGGCACGCGCGGTCAAGACCGAAGCGCGCACGCTTGCTGATGCACTTGTCGGCGCCGATGTCTTTTTCGGCCTCTCGGCGAAAGGCGCGGTGACGAAGGACATGGTCCGCTCGATGGCGGCAAAGCCGATCATCTTCGCGATGGCCAATCCCGATCCGGAAATCACGGCGGAAGAAGTCGCCGAAGTCCGCGACGACGCCATCATGGCCACCGGCCGGTCGGACTATCCGAACCAGATCAACAACGTGCTCGGTTTCCCCTACATCTTCCGTGGGGGGGGGGG